>JAKAWF010000030.1 GCA_021817025.1 bacterium | reverse complement strand
TCCGGCAAGGGAAACCCCGAGGGCTGGGTGGCGGTGATACTGCCGGGGAGGATCCTCTTCGAAATGGATGGAGTTGGATTGGAGACTGCCCGCGAGGCGATGCGTCTGGCCGCCCACAAGCTGCCGGTGAAGACCCGATTTGTGGCCCGCGAGGAGCCCGCGTCCGGGGTGGAGGTGGCGGAGTGAGCAAGCATCGGGATGAGCTCCAGCTGCTCCGCGACCTTGACGACTTTGGGCTCCGCCAGACCTTGGGCGAGCGCCGCCAAGAGCTGCTGCAGCTGCGTCTGCAGCGCGCCACCGGACAGCTGGAGCAGCATCGCCGGATCCGTGAGATTCGGCGCGGGATCGCGCGGATTCACACTCTGCTGCGGGGTCGGCAGCTGGCCGACCTGTTGGAGCAGGGCTGATGGCTGAGGTCGTGGCCCCCGAGGCGCGGCCCCGCCGCAAGGTTCGGGTCGGCTTGGTCGTGAGTGACAAGATGGAAAAGACGGTGGTGGTTCAGGTCGAGGACCTCCGCGCCCACAACCTCTATCGCAAGGTGCTGCGGCGCCGGCGGCGCTTCCAGGCCCACGACGAGACCAACGAGTGCCGGGCGGGCGACCGGGTCCGGATCATGGAGACCAAGCCCCTCAGCCGGACCAAGCGTTGGCGTGTGGTCGAGATCGTGGAGAGGGCGAGGTAGCCGGTGATCCAGCAAGAGACGGTGCTGAAGGTGGCTGACAACAGCGGCGCCAGGGAGATCCTGTGCATTCGGGTGCTGGGCGGATCCTATCGGCGTTACGCGTCCCTGGGCGACATCATCGTGGGCGCGGTCAAGGTGGCGCAGCCCAATTCCGGGGTCAAGAAGGGCGATGTCGTCAAGGCGGTGGTGGTGCGGACCGCCAAGGAGTGTCGGCGCCCGGATGGCACCCGGATCCGCTTCGATGACAACGCGGCGGTGCTGATCAACCCCCAGAACAATCCTCGTGGCACCCGGATCTTCGGACCGGTGGCGCGGGAGCTGCGCGAGCGCAACTTCATGAAGATCGTCTCGCTGGCGCCGGAGGTGCTCTAGCTGTGCGGGGACCGAAGCCTCAGCACCGGCCCCACGTGCGTTCTCTTGACATCCGTTCGGGGGACACCGTGGTGGTGATCGCGGGCAGCGAGCGGGGCAAGCGGGGGGTGGTGCAACGCACCTTCTCGGCGCAGCGAAAGATAGTGGTGGCGGGGATCAACATTCGCAAGCGCCACCAGCGCTCCGGCGAGCAGCGGGGCGGCACCACCGCCCTCCAGGGAGGCATCATCGACTTCCCGGCTCCCTTCAGTTACAGCAACGTGCAACTGGTCTGCAGCCGTTGCGACCGTCCCACGCGGCTGGGACGGCGGCTGGAGGGTGATCACTATGAGCCTTACTGCAAGCGCTGCGGGGAGGCCTACTTGAGGGCGCCACGAGCATGACCGCTCTCCCCGCCCCTCGCTTTGGCGAGCTCTACCGGGAGACGGTGGTGCCGGCTCTGATCACCGAGTTCGGGTATCTCAACGTGATGCAGGTGCCGCGCCTGGAGAAGATCGTGGTCAACGTCGGCGTCGGCGAGGCCGCCCAGAACGGCAAGGCCTTGGATGCCGCCACTATCGACCTTCGCCTGATCACGGGTCAGCAGCCCACGGTTCGCAAGGCCAAGAAGTCGGTGGCTGCCTTCAAGTTGCGGGAAGGGATGCCGGTCGGCCTCAAGGTCACCCTCAGGGGAGGCCGGATGCTGGAGTTCCTGGACCGCCTGATCAGCGTGGCGCTGCCGCGGATTCGGGACTTTCGAGGTATCGCGGCTCACTTCGACGGCCACGGCAATCTGACTCTCGGCCTGCGGGAGCAGCTGGTGTTCCCGGAGATCGACTACGACAAGATCGACAAGCTGCGCGGGCTGGAGATAACGATCGTAACCACCGCCGAGACGGATGCCGAGGGGCGCAGCCTGCTGGCTGCCCTGGGCATGCCGTTTAGGCGCTAGGAGGGCGGGCAGTGGCCAAGAAGTCCAAGATCATGGCCAGTCGGCGCGCGCCCCGTTTCCCGGTGCAGGCACGCAGTCGCTGTAATCTGTGCGGGCGCCCCCGGGGTTACATGCGCAAGTTCGGTCTCTGCCGGATCTGCTTTAGAATCCACGCTTCCCAGGGCGAGATCCCCGGGGTGCGGAAGTCGAGTTGGTAGGAATAATATGCTCAGCGATCCGATTGCCGACATGCTCACACGGGTGCGCAACGCCAACCTGGCCAGCCACGACCGGGTGGAGATGCCGGCCAGCAAGCTCAAGGCCGAAGTCGCGCGGGTACTCCAGGAAGAGGGGTACATCGCGGCGTTTGGGACTGTTGGCGAGGCCCCGCACGTGCAGTTGTGGTTGGAGTTGAAGCGCGCCACCAAGGAGGGCAAGGCTCTCAACGGGCTGCGCCGCGTCAGCCGCCCGGGCTTGCGGGTCTACCGCGGAAGCCGGGTCATCCCCCGGGTGCTGGGGGGGCTGGGGATCGCGATCGTGTCGACGCCGAAGGGAATCATGTCCGGTCGCCAGGCGCGGCAGCTCGGGGTCGGCGGTGAAGTCATCGCCGAGGTCTGGTAGCCGCCGAGATGTCCCGAATTGGAAGGTCGCCGGTCCCCATTCCCGCCGGTGTGACGGTGACCATCGAGGGTCAGACGGTGCGGGTCTCTGGACCCCTGGGGGAGTTGAGCCGCACCTTGCCCTACCCGATCAGGGTGCGCCAGGAGGAGGCCCAGGTCCTGGTCGAGCGGCCGACCGACTCCTCGACCAACCGGTCTCTGCACGGCCTGAGCCGGACTTTGGTCGCCAACATGGTGACCGGGGTGACGACGGGGTTCCGGCGGGAGCTGGAGTTGCAAGGGGTGGGCTATCGGGCCGCTCTGCAAGGCAGTGACCTGCAGCTCTCTTTGGGCTATTCGCATCCAATTCGGATGACTCCGGCCCCCGGAGTCAAGGTGGAGGTGCCCGAACCCACCCGCATCGCGGTCAGTGGCACTGACAAGGAGTCGGTGGGGCAGCTGGCAGCCAGGATCAGGTCGACCCGCCCGCCCGAGCCCTACAAGGGCAAGGGAGTGCGCTATCGGGGCGAAATCGTTCGGCGCAAGGCCGGCAAGAGTGGCAAGGGGGCCAAGGGCTGAGATGAGCATTGAAGACCGTGAAGCGGCGCGTCGGCACCGGCATCGGCGGGTCCGCAAACACGTCCGGGGCACCGCCGAGAGGCCCCGCCTCTGCGTCTACCGCAGCTTGCGGCACGTGTACGCGCAGGTCGTGGACGACAGCCAGGGGCGGACCCTGGTGGCGGCCAGCACCGCCGAGAATGAGCTGGGCGTGAAGGGATCGACCAGAGCCACCGCCGCGGTGGTGGGGCGAGTCGTCGGAGAGCGAGCCCTTGCGGCTGGTCTGAAGCGGGTGGTATTCGACCGGGGTGGCTATCTGTACCATGGTCGAATTCAAGCCCTAGCCGATGCGGCCCGCGAGGCCGGTCTGGAGTTCTGAAAACTATCTCATGAGCATGAACATGGCACGCGGCGACCGGGAGGCCAGAGGCGAGTTCGCCGAGCGCGTGGTCAGCCTCAACCGGGTGGCCAAGGTGGTGAAGGGCGGCCGGCGCTTCTCCTTCAGCGCGCTGGTGGTGGTCGGCGACGGAGCCGGCCGCGTGGGTGCCGGCCTGGGCAAGGCCGGGGAGGTTCCCGAGGCGATTCGCAAGGGTGTCGATGACGCCAAGAAGCACATGATCCGGGTGCCGATGGTGGGGCGCACGATCCCCCACGACGTGCTCCGCAAGGAGGGCGCGGCCCGGGTTCTGCTGCGGCCGGCCTCGCCGGGTACCGGGGTGATTTCCGGGGGGGCGATGCGGGCGGTGGTGGAGTTGGCCGGGATCAAGGACATCCTGACCAAGTCGCTGGGCAGCGACAACCCCATCAACACCGTCCGGGCCACCATCGCCGCGCTGCGCGAGCTGCGGACGGCTGAGACGGTGGCGCGACTACGCGGCAAGACTCTCAAGGAGTTGGGACTGCGCCCGTCCCAGGCTGAGCCGGTGGCAGCGGAGGCGGGTGGTGAGTGAAGTGACGGGCCGCCTCCGGGTCACCTGGACCAAGAGCGCGATCGGGTACGCGGGCAATCAGAAGCGCACCATCGCGGCCCTGGGGCTGAGACGGCTGCACCAGACGGTCGAGCATGCGGACACCCCCGCCATCCGCGGGATGGTGCTGACCGTGGCCCACCTGGTGCGGTCGGAGGTGATCGGGGCTCGAGGCGCGGCCGCCCCGGAGGAGTCCAAGTGAGGCTGGACGAGCTGAGACCAGCCAAGGGCAGTCGCAAGGCGCGGAAGCGGGTCGGGCGAGGGATCTCCGCCGGTGGCGGGAAGACCGCGGGGCGGGGCCAGAAGGGGCAGGGCTCACGTACCTCATGGAGCGTGCCCCGGGGGTTTGAGGGGGGCCAGATGCCTCTCACCCAGCGAGTTCCCAAGCTGCGGGGCTTCCACAACCGCTTCCGGGTCGAGTACCAGGTGGTCAACTGCGGCAAGCTGGCCCGCTTTGAAGCGGGCTCGACGGTTGACCTGGAGGCGTTGCGGGCGGCCGGCGTGGTCCGGCACGCCGGCCGCCCGGTGAAGCTGCTGGCAGGTGGGGGGGCACCCCCCCAAGTCACGATCAGGGTTCATCGAGCAAGTCGAGCCGCAGTCGCGGCGGTGGAGGCGGCGGGGGGCGCAGTGGAGCTCCTGGCGGCGCCGGAGTCGGCCGGCCAGGCCGAGCCGGCAGCAGCCGAGGGAGGGCAGGTTAGCGCGCCGTGAACCTGTTCGGCGCGCTTCGCGCGGCCATGCATGTCCCGGAGCTTCGTCGTAAGCTCCTGATCACCCTGGGGCTGATCATCGTCTTTCGGATGCTGGCCACGATCACGATTCCCGGGGTCAACAGCGCCGCGCTGTCCCAGCTGTACAAGAGCAACAGCCTGCTGGGGCTGATCAACCTCTTCTCGGGCAGTGGGGTGAGCTCGGGCAGCAACGCGGGCATCTCGATCGTGGCGCTGGGCCTTAACCCGTACATCAATGCCACCATCATCATGCAGCTGATGACCGTCATCTCAACCAGGGTCAAGGAGATGTCGAAGGAGGGTGACCTGGGGCGGCGGCGCCTGACCCAGTACGCGCGCTACCTAACCGTCGGATTGGGTCTCCTGCAGGCGTTCGGATACACGAGGCTGTTCGAGAGCTTCAGCTTCCAGGGCCAGTCCATCCTGCCCTCGAACATCTCCTTCGCCGAGACCCTGGGCATCATAATCGTGCTCACCGGAGGCACCGTTGTGATCATGTGGTTCGGGGAGCTGATCACGGAGTACGGCCTTGGGAACGGCGTCTCGATCATCATCATGACCGGCATCCTGGCCCAGATTCCGGGCACGGTGATCAGCTTCACCAACGGCTTCCACGCCCAGACTCTGGCCCTGTTCGAGTTCGCCGTGATCGGGATCGTGGTCGCGGCCGGGATCATCTTCGTGCAGCAGGCCACCCGCAAGATCCCCATCCAGTCATCGCAAAGGGTGGTGGGGCGGCAGGTCTACCAGGGGCGCAGCAGCTTCCTGCCGCTGCGGGTCAATCAGGCGGGCGTGATCCCGATCATCTTCGCGATCTCGATCATGTTCTTTCCCACCATCTTCGCCAACTTCTTCCTGCCGCCGGTGGGGCAGACGGGGGGAGTCATGGGTCAGCTGGCGACCTGGCTGCACACGTACTGGAATCCCTTCGGCCCCAACGTGTTCGTCGACGTCGCCTACGAGATCTTCTACTTCGCTTTGATCATGGGCTTCACGTTCTTCTACACCGCGGTCACATTTGATCCGGAGGACGCCGCCGACGACCTCAAGAAGAGTGCCACCTACATCCCGGGGATCCGGCCGGGGGCGGCGACGGCTCAATACCTGGCTCGGGTGATGAGCCGGATCACCCTGGCCGGGGCTATCTTCCTGGGCTTGGTGACCGTGGTGGTGCCGCTCTTGACCGCGACTCTGACCGGCCAGGCGCTGAACGGGGGGTTGTACCTGGGCGGTACCGCCATCCTGATCGTAGTCGGCGTTTCCCTGGACACCATGAAGCAGTTGGAGACCCAGCTGTTGATGCGGCAGTACCGCGGCTTCATTCGGTGAAGGAGGGGATATGGCAGGGGGTACGGTGCGGCGGAACCTGGTCCTCTTTGGGGCGCCGGGTTCGGGCAAGGGCACTCAGGCGGAGCTGCTGCGGGAGCACTACGGTCTGGACCACATAGCGCCTGGCGACATGCTGCGCCAGCACCGGGACCAGGGCACGGAACTCGGGCGGGTGGCCTCCGGCTACATGGCGGCGGGCAAGCTGGTTCCGGACGAGATCATAGTGAACATGATCCGCCGGCGGCTCGAGGGAGAAGCGGGCGGGCTGGGCTTCGTGCTGGACGGGTTCCCGCGCACGCTCGCCCAGGCCCGAGCCCTCCAGGAGCTGTTGGCTCATCTCGATCGACCGCTGGACATGGTGGTGGTCCTGGACGTCCCGGCCGAAGTCATCATGGGGCGGCTGGGTCGGCGCGCCCAGGAGGAGCATCGGGATGACGACAGGCCGGACGTGATCAAGGAGCGTCTGCAGGTGTACCGGCAGCAGACCGAGCCCGTGCTCGAGTACCTGGGCCGGGAGGTTTCGGTGGTCCACGTCAACGGCGCTGGCACTACCGAGGATGTCAGCCATGCCCTGGTGGCGCTGCTCGCGTGATCACCCTGAAACGTGCCGAGGAGATCGACCTCATGCGCCACGCGGGGCGCCAGCTGGCCGAGGTGCTCGACGAACTGGGTCGGCTGGTGCGCCCCGGGCTCACCACAGCCGATCTGGACAGGGCCGCCAACAGGGAGATCCGCAAGCGCGGCTGCTTCCCCGGCTTCCTCGGCTACGAGGGCTTTCCCAAGCATCTCTGCGTCTCCGTGAACGAGGAGGTGGTCCACGGCATTCCCGGTGGCCGCCGGCTCGGCGAGGGGGACCTGGTCAGCTTGGATTGCGGGTTGATCTACAAGGGCTGGTGGGCCGACGCCGGCCTCACCGTGCCCTGCGGGGAGGTGGACGCGCAGGCGAGCCTGCTGCTCCGGGTCACCCGGGAGGCGCTGGGGCTAGGCATCGCGGCCGCCCAGCCCGGCAATCGCCTGGGGGACATCGGGCACGCGGTGCAGAAGCACGTGGAGGCGCATGGGTTCTCGATCGTGCGGGGCTACACCGGCCACGGGATCGGCCGGGACATGCACGAGGATCCCGAGGTGCCCAACCACGGCACGGCGGGCCGAGGGGTGGAGATCCGGCCGGGCCTGTGCATCGCGATCGAGCCGATCGTGAACGAGGGCACTCCGGCGACGGCGGTCAAGCCCGACCGCTGGACCGTGATCACTACCGATGGCCTGCGGTCGTGCTACTTCGAGCACACGATCGCGGTCGCGGAGTCCGGGCCCGAGGTGATGACGGCTGTCGGCGGCCCAACGGTTTGATCTGCGCCGGCGGCGCAGATCGGCTATACTCTGAGCCGGGCGAAGCCTGCCTGGCTTTCGTGTGCCCTCCACCTTGAGTGAGCCCGGCGGTCTCCGGGGTCGAGTCCTTGAGCCTCTGCCGAACTCGCTCTTTCGAGTCGAACTGGAGGGCGGGGGCAAGGTGGTGGCCCACGCGGCGGGGCGGGCCCGTCTGGCGAGCGTGCGTCTGCTTCCCGGCGACAGGGTGATGGTCGAGCTTTCGGCCACCGACCCAGGGCGCGGACGGATCTTGTCGCGGTTGGTTTGAGGGTGACTGATACGGTGAGGAGCTGACGATGAAGGTGCGGGCCTCGGTGAAGACGATCTGCGACAAGTGCAAGGTCATTCGGCGTGCCGGGGTAGTGCGGGTCATCTGCGAGAACCCCAAGCACAAGCAGCGGCAGGGATAGGGGGCACCGATGGCACGTATCGCCGGCATCGACCTTCCCCGCGACAAGCGGATCGAGATCGGTCTGACCTATGTCTTCGGGATCGGGCTCCACACCAGCCAGCGGCTGCTCCGGACCGCCCAGATCGATCCTGGCGTGAAGGTCCATGACCTGAGCGAGGCCCAGGTCAGCCGGCTCCGCGATGTGGTCACCAAGGAGCTGCCGGGCCGGGTTGAGGGGGACCTGCGGCGTCAGGTGGCCCTCAACATCAAGCGGCTCATGGAGATCGGGACCTATCGGGGACTGCGCCATCGGCGCGGCCTGCCGGTCAGGGGCCAGCGCACTCGGACCAACGCCAGAGCCCGCCGCGGTCCCCGCAAGACAGTCGGCGTGCGGCGGAAGAAGGCCACCAAGTAATGTCCGCGGCCCCCGGCGGGGCGCGAGGCTTCTAGTCGAGGAGACGGTTTGGCGAAGAAAAAGAAGGTGGTCCGCACCAGGCGGCGGGAGCGCAAGAATATTGCCGTGGGCCGTGCCCATGTGCTCAGCACCTTCAACAACACGATCGTGACTCTGACCGATCCCCATGGCAACGTGATTGCCTGCGGCAGTGCGGGCTCGTCGGGCTTCAAGGGCTCGCGCAAGAGCACGCCGTTCGCGGCGCAGGTGACGGCGGAGCAGGCTGCCAAGCGGGCCATGGAGCACGGCCTGAAGTCGATCGAGGTCTTGGTCAAGGGGCCGGGGTCTGGCCGGGAGGCCGCGATCCGATCCCTGCAGGCCGCCGGTCTGGAGATCAGTTCGATCGTGGACGTCACGCCGATCCCGCACAACGGCTGCCGCCCCCCCAAGCGGCGTCGGGTCTGAGGGAGCTGAGATGGCGAATCCACACCCCCCGGTATGTCGGCTCTGCCGTCGCGAGGGCGTCAAGCTCTTCCTGAAGGGGCAGAAGTGCCTGGGCGACCGCTGCACATTCACCAAGCGCAATGCGACCCCCCCCGGCCAGCACGGTCTGGCGCGGCGACGGCGGATCAGTGAATACGGCATCCAACTGCGGGCCAAGCAGCGCGGGCGGCGCATCTATGGCGTGCTCGAGACCCAGTTCCAGAACTACTTCGACTCGGCGTCGGCTCGGAAAGGGGTCACCGGCACCGTGCTGCTGCAGATGCTGGAGCAGCGCCTGGACAACGTCGTCTATCGGGCGGGCTTCGCCTCATCGCGCCAGGAGGCCCGTCAGCTGGTATCCCACCGCCACTTCCAGGTGGATGGCCGCACGGTCAACATCCCCTCCTACCAGCTCCGGGCCGGCCAGATCGTGCAAGTCCGGGACAGGAGCCGGGAGAAGGAGCCGATCCGACGCTCCGTCGAGTTCCGCGGCGGTCAGGCCGTTCCCGGCTGGCTCACCTTGTATCCCCTGGAGCTCAGGGTCGACGTGACCCGGCAACCCGAGCGCGGGGAGATGGAGACCAGCATCGACGAACAGTTGATCGTCGAGTTCTACTCCCGCTAACCACCAGGGCAGCTGTGCCCACCAGCCACGAGGAAATTGCTTCACATGCCAGAGACTGCGATTCAACCGACGGTCCGCGAGATCGCCAGTTCCCGCGATCACGGACGCTTCGAGATCGGACCGTTGGAGACCGGTTATGGGACGACCCTGGGCAATTCGTTGCGACGGGTGCTCCTGTCCTCGCTCACCGGGGCGGCGGTGACGGCGGTATCCATCGATGGGGTGGCCCACGAGTTCTCCAGCATCAAGCATGTGAAGGAGGACGTCGGTGAGATCCTGCTCAACCTGAAGCAGTTGAGTCTCACCTGCCACAATCCCGAGGGAGCCCATCTCACGCTCGAGGTCCACGGCGGCAAGCGCGTGACGGCCGCCGAGATCTCCCCGAACACCGATGTGGAGATTGCCAACCCCGACCTCTACATCTGCACCCTGGACGGGCCCCAGGCCAGCCTCCGGATGGACCTCACAGTGGAGATGGGGCGCGGCTACACCCCGGCGGAGAGGAACAAGAAGGAAGGTCAGCCGATCGGGGTGATTCCGGTCGACTCCATCTTCACCCCAGTGGTCAAGGCCAACTTCATGGTCGAGAAGACTCGCGTGGGCCAGGACACCGACTGGGAGAAGCTGGGGCTGGAGGTCTGGACCAACGGCACCATCACCCCGGTCGAGGCGGTCAGCCACGCGGCTCAGTACTACACCCGGCATCTGAACCTGTTCGCCAGCTTCGGGGAGAGCCTGAGCGCGACCAGTGAGGCGGGGGCGGGGGGCACGGACTTGCGGGGGCGGCTGACCGAGGTGCCGGTCGAGGAGCTGGAGCTGAGTGTGCGCGCGCTGAACTGCCTGAAGGCCAATGACATCACCAAGCTGGGTGACCTGTTGGCGATGCGCCTGGACGAGTTGCTGGCTCTGCGCAACTTCGGGGCCAAGTCACTCGACGAGATCAAGCAGAAGCTGGTGACGCGCGGCTTCGTGCCCGAGGAAGAGATCGCCACGGTGTTCCCGGCTGGAGATCACTAGCCCGATGCGACACATGAAGTCCGGGCGCAAGCTCAACCGAACCTCTGCCCACCGCATCGCGCTCACCAAGAACCTGGCGACCGCGCTGCTGGAGCACGGGCGCATCGAGACCACCGAGGCCAAGGCCAAGGAGCTCCGGCGCTGGGTCGAGAAGCTGGTGACGCTGGCCAAGACCGATGACCTGCACGCTCGCCGGCAGGTGGCGGCGGTGGTGACCAGGGAGGATGTCGCCGCCAAGCTCTTCAACCAATACGCGGAGCGGTTCAAGGACCGTCCGGGTGGGTACACCAGGATCATCGGCAAGGGTCCCCGCCAGGGGGACGGCGCCCCGGTCGTGGTCATGGAGTTCGTCGATTGAGCGGGAGCGGCACCGGCTACAGGCTGGTCCTCTCGTACGACGGCAGCTCCTACCACGGCTGGCAGGAGCAGCGGGGCGTGAGCACGGTGGCCGGCGCGGTGCTGGACGCGATCGCCTCGTGCACCGGTGAGCGTCCTCCGATTCGGGCTGCGGGCCGCACCGATGCCGGGGTTCACGCCCACGGGCAGGTGGCGGCGTTCACGCTGAGTCGCGACTGGGCTCCGGCCCGGTTGCAGGCCGCCTGCAACGCCCGGCTTCCCGAGGACATCGCCGTGGTGGAGGCGGAGCGGGCTGAGGTCGGATTCGATCCCCGGCGGAGCGCCTGGCGGCGGACCTACCGCTACCTGCTGGCGCCGTCCGCGGTGGCGGCTCCGATCGGGCGCCAGTATGCTTGGCGGGTGAGTCAGCAGCTGGAGATCGAGCCCATGCGCGAGGCCGCTGGCCTGGTGGTGGGTCGGCATGACTTTGGTGCCTTCGGACGAAGCCCCCAGCCGGGCGGCTCGACGGTCCGCACCGTGGACATGGCGGCCGTCGAAGCGGGGCAGGGCCTGGTCGCGGTGGCGGTCCGGGGAGACGCCTTTCTGCGCCACATGCTGCGCAGTCTGGTGGGTGCTCTGGTGGCGGTGGGAGAGGGCCGGATGGGGCTCCCAGAGTTCGCCACGGCGCTTGCCGGCGGGCCTTTGGGGTCGGCCTCATGGCGGCTGGCGCCCGCCCACGGACTTCATCAATGGCGGGTCGACTACCAACGGCCGCGAATGCTGGGAGCCAAGGTATGACAGCAGTGGTGCAGCGCACCTTGGTGGCCAACGAGGCGAGCTCCCCGGCCCGGTGGTGGCTGGTCGATGCCCGCGGGGAAACCCTGGGGCGCCTGGCCGTGAACCTGGCGCGGGTGCTGCGGGGCAAGCATCTGCCCACTTACACCCCGCACGCGCTCATGGGCGACCACCTGGTGGTCATCAATGCCGGCGACCTGGTGGTCACCGGCAACAAGCGGACCACCAAGATCTACGATCACTACACCGGCTTTCCCGGGGGCCGGCGGGAGCGGACCTACGCCGAGGTGGTCAAGCGCGACCCCACCCTGCCCTTGCAGGAGGCGGTGCGAGGGATGTTGCAGCACAACACCCTGGGGAGCAGGCAGTTGAAGCGGTTGAAGGTCTACGCGGGAGCGGAACATCCCCACGAGGCGCAGCAGCCGGTGGCGATCCGGTTTGGCGAATGCGGAGAGGTGGTGCAGCTGTGAGCGAAGAAGAGGCCCAGTCTCGGTACGCCTACGGCACCGGTCGTCGTAAGACCGCGGTGGCGCGGGTGCGGATCTATCCCGGGCCGGGCACGGCTGTGATCAACGACCGCGAGCCCCTGCGGCACTTCGGCCGCCGCGAACTGGAGGAGGCGGCGCTGCGGCCGCTTCGGGTCACCGGACTCCTTGATCGGGTGCACATCACGGTCAAGGTTGACGGTGGCGGAGTGTCTGGACAGGCGGGGGCGGTGGCCCACGGGCTGGCGCGTGCGCTGTGCGTGCTGGACTCCGAGCTGCGGCCCCAGCTGAAGGCCGCCGGCTTGCTGACCAGGGATCCGCGCATGAAGGAGCGCAAGAAGCCGGGTCTGAAGCGAGCGCGCAAGGCGCCCCAGTACACCAAGCGGTAGGGACCCTCGGGAAGGTCGCGCCTCGTTCCTATACTGGCCGCAGGACTTCTCGGCCATCAGGAGGGGTGGAGACCTTTGGCGAGCCGACTTCAGGGGCGAGACTTTCTCGCGATTGGGGAACTCGCGCCGGCGGAGTTGACCGAGCTGCTGGAGTCGGCGGCCAGGCTCAAGGCGGGGGAGGACCCCGGGACCCCACTGAGCCGGCGCTCGATCGCCATGGTGTTCCTGCGTCCGAGCAATCGCACCCGGGTCTCCTTCGAGGCCGCGATCAGCCGCCTCGGTGGCCATCCCATCGCCCTCTTCGACCGGGAAATTGAGATCGGCCGCCGGGAGTCGGTCAGCGACGTGGGGCGGATCCTGGACCGCTTCGTGGCGGGCCTGGTGGCGCGGGTCCCGTCGGACCGGGACCTGCGCGGCCTGGCTCGGTCGATGGAGGGCCCGGTCATCAATGCGATGACCGACCTGGGCCATCCCTGCCAGATCCTGGCCGACTGTCTCACCGTGCAGGAGGCGGTGGGCCACCTGGAGGGAGCCCGGGTCACGTTCGTCGGGGACGGCAACAACGTCTGCAACTCCTGGATCGAGGCGGCCCAGGTGGCCCGACTCGACCTGCGGGTGGTGACCCCGCCCGGGTACGGTCCAGCCGGGCCGTCCGCGCCCGGAACCGGAAGGGTGGTAGTAACCAACGACCTCGATCAGGGATTGGCGGATACAGACGTGATCTACACCGATGTCTGGACCAGCATGGGGCAGGAGGACGAGCACGAGGACCGCCGTCAGGACTTCGGGCCCTACCAGATCAACGAGGCCGTGCTGGCGCGGGCCCCGGCCGGGGTCAGGGTGATGCATTGCCTGCCCGCTCATCGCGGTGAGGAGATCACCGACGGGGTGATCGACGGACCCCAGTCCATCGTCTTCGACCAGGCGGAGAACCGCTACTGGGTGCAGCTGGCGCTGCTGCAGGCGGTGTTCTCGAAGGCAGGGGAGGTCGTTTGATCGATCGCTGCGGCGGCGTCCTCTGATGCTCGTACTGGGTGGTTTGAATCTGGGCGAGACCTTCGGGGTGATGGTCCAGGGGGTGGGCTGGCGGGACGCCCTCGACGTGGCGATCATCACCTTCTTGCTGTACCGGCTTCTGGTCTTGATCCGGGGCACCCAGGCGGTGCAGCTGCTGCTGGGCCTGCTGGTGATCGGGGCCCTGGGGGCGATCGCGATCATCCTCAACCTGCCGGTCCTGAAGTTCATCTACGTCAACGGTGGGCAGGTGATCCTGATCGGCGTGTTCGTGCTCTTCCAACCCGAGCTCCGCCGGGCTCTGGACCAGATGGGCAGCCTGGGCCGCTTGCGCTATGGGCTGCTCGCCCCTGACACCGCCCAGCTCCGTCGCGAGGTCGACGAGGTGGCGCGGGCGGCGCTGCGGCTGAGCGAGTCCCACACCGGCGCTCTGATCGTGCTGCAGGGGGACATCGGGCTGGAGGAGATCGCCGCCACCGGGGTCAGGCTCGATGCGATCCTGACGGCCGAAACCCTGGAGACCATCTTCACCTACAAGTCCCCCCTCCACGACGGGGCTGCGATCGTGCACTTGGGGCGGGTGGTGGCCGCCGGTTGCGTGCTGCCCCTGGCCGAGCAGGCGGCCAGAGCCCATCGCAGCGGCACGCGCCACCTGGCGGCGGTGGGGCTCAGCCAGGCCACCGACGCGGCGGTGGTGGTGGTCTCCGAGGAGACCGGGAGGCTCAGTTGGGCGACCGGGGGGGAGCTCGAGAGCGGCCTGGATGGGGACTCGCTCACCAACCACATCGGAGCCTTCTTGCGCCTGCCGATGTACGAGGGCCAGCGCCGGATGCTGCGCCTGCGGGCCCGGAGTTCCCATGGCGGCCATGTGACTCCGGCGGGGAGGGGCTGATCCCCATGCGATCCCGGTTCATCTTCGGCAACTGGCGGTTGAAGCTGATCGCGCTGGTGGTGGCCTGCGGGATGTGGGTCGCCGTCGTCTACGCCACCAACCCCCCCGCCATCACGAGTGTGGACGTGCCCGTCCAGGTCAACGGGCTCAGCCCCGACCTGCTGCTGTTGCATCGCATCGAGGCGGTCCCGATCAAGGTCGCCGGGGTCGCCTCCCAGGTGCGGGCGGCGACCGTGTCGGCTCATCTCTTCGCCTCGGTGAACCTGAGCAAGATCAGCCGCCCCGGTGAGTATCAGGTGAAGCTCACGGTGACCAAGTCCGATCCCAACTTCGTGCTCTGGAGCTGGCCGGCCACGGTGCTGGTGGTGATCGATGTCTGGAAGACAGCCAACCTGCCGGTCCACGTGGTGGTCTCCAGGGCGCCCCCGGCCGGCTACAGCGTGAACAACGCCGCCACCGCCGCCGTCCCTGGCTATGTCGCGGTCAGGGCGCCCTCCAGCATCCTGCCCAACATCTTGGTGGAGGCGAGAGTCGACCTCGGCTCGGTGAGAACCTCGATTTCGATCTCCTCCCCGGTCAGCCTGGTCAACACCGGTAATCTGACCCAGCAGGTCACATTTCAGCCCACCGTGGTGACCGTCCATGCCGTGATCACCTCGCAGACCACCGAGAGCACCCTTGCGGTCCTCGCCACGGTCACTGGCCAGGTTGCTTCTGGGTACACGCTGACCGGCGTCCAGACCACTCCCCTGACGGTTGTCGCCACCGGTCAAGCGGGGGTCCTGGCGGGCCTGACCGCGCTCGACACCCAACCCGTCAACGTGAACGGGCTGAGCAAGGACACCACCGTGCAGGTGGCCCTGGTGACCCCGAGCGGGGTCAGCTCCTCGGTCACGGTGGTGACGGTTGTGGTCAGCATCTCGCCAGTGCCGTCGGCCACCCCAACCCCGACGCCGGCACCGACGCCAACCCCGACCCCGAGCCCGAGCCCCTGAGACCTGCCCGGGCCACTTTCCCGTAACCTGGCGGGGTCGGCCAGCGTTAACCGCAGCGAATCTGCCGACAGCGCGGGGAGGCGGCCATGTGCGGAATAATCGGCTACCTGGGAGAGCGGGTCGCGGCTCCCGTCCTGCTCGACAGCCTCCAGCGGTTGGAGTACCGGGGCTACGACTCGGCGGGGGTGGTGGTGCTGGGTGAAGGTGGGGCTCCCATGCTGGTCAAGTCGGCTGGCAAGGTCGAGGCGCTCCTGCACAGGATCGACGGCGAGGACATCTTGGGCCGAGTTGGGATGGGGCACACCCGCTGGGCCACCCACGGCCGTCCCAGCTACGACAACGCCCATCCCCACGCCGACTGCAGCGGGCGCTTCTTCGTGATTCACAATGGGATCATCGAGAACTTCGCCGAGCTCCGGCGCGAACTCGAGATGGCTGGCCACACCTTCAAGTCGGAGACCGACACCGAGGTTCTGCCGCATCTGATCGAGGAGTACTACGCAGGGGACCTGGTGGCGGCGACCAGGAGGGCACTCGGCCGGCTGCGGGGAGCCTACGCGGTGGTGGTGCTGAGCTCCACCGACCCGGACACCCTGATCGGGGCTCGTCTGAACGCTCCCCTGGTGGTGGGTGTCGGCCAGAAGGAGTGGTTCCTGAGCTCCGATCTGACGGCCGTAATCCCATACACCAAACAAGCGCTGGTGTTGGGAGAGGGGCAGATGGTGGTGCTCACGCCGGTGGGACCCGTGGTGACGTCCATCGTCGATGGCACCGAACTCGTCCCCCGGGTGCTGCGAGTGGATTGGGACGTGATCCAGGCCGAGCGAGGCGGGTATCCCAATTTCATGTCCAAGGAGATCCACGAGCAACCGGCAGCGCTGGAGAACGCGCTGCGCGGCCGGCTGCTCGGAGACGGCCAGGTCGAGTTCTCCGACTGGGGAGCCGACGATCGGCTGCTCTCACGCTTTCAACGAGTCCAGATCGTGGCTGCGGGCAGTGCCTACTATGCGGGGATTCTGGCCAAGTACGCGCTGGAGGACCTGGCGGGACTGCCCACCGCGGTGGAGGTGGCGTCAGAGTGGCGGTACCGGCCCCAGCCCGTCGACGACTCCACTCTGACCATCGCAATCTCCCAGTCCGGCGAGACTGCTGACACCCTGGCGGCGGCGCGGCTGGCCCGAGAGCGGGGCAGTTTTGTGCTGGGCCTGACCAATGTGGTGGGCAGCACCCTCGCCCTGGAGGCCGACGCCGTCATCAACCTGCATGCTGGCCCCGAGGTCTGCGTGGTGTCGACCAAGACATACGTCAACCAGGTGGCCTGCTCACTGCTGCTGGCCCTCAGGATGGCGCAGGTGCGCCGGACCCAGGATCAGGGTGACCTCCGCGAGCTGGCGACGGCCCTGCGCTCAGTTGCCGACGTGCAGCGGCAGGTGCTCGCCCGGGAGCACGAGTTCGCGCCTCTGGGAGCTTGGCTGGCAGAGCATCAGGGCGCGCTCTACATGGGGCGGGGCTACAACTATCCGGCCGCCCTGGAGGCGGCGCTGAAGCTGAAGGAGGTTTCCTACCTGCATGCCGAGGCCTATCCGGCGGGGGAGTTGAAGCACGGCCCGATCGCCCTGCTGGAGCCCGACATGCCGGTGATCGCCTTCGCCACGGAGGCGGCGACGCGGGACAAGACGCGTAGCAACATCCAGGAGGCGTGCGCGCGTCAGAGTCCGGTCCTGGCGGTCGTGAGCGAGGGCGACCGGTCCCTGGTCGACGATGTGCAGTTCACCGTCGAGGTGCCCCGGGTGCCCGAGGTCGTCTCCCCATTGGTGAACGCCCTGGTGGGCCAGCTGCTGGCTTACCACGCCGCCATGACCAGAAGCTGCGATGTCGACCGTCCCCGCAATCTGGCCAAGTCGGTGACCGTCGAGTGAGCGGCGGGAAGCCCACTTGACAGACCCGCTGCCGGAGGCTCCGATGGCAGTCGGAGTCGACGTCACAGGGGTCGAGAGAATCGCCCGCCTGAGTTCGCGGCGGCCTGGGTTTGCCGCCAAGATGTTCAGCCCGGAGGAGGTCGACTACTGCCAGGGTCGCCCCGAGCGGCTGGCGGCCCGCTGGGCTGCCAAGGAGGCTGTCCGCAAGGTGTACGGCAGCCAGGGCCGGTCGATTCCCACCTACCCCAGCATTGCGGTCACCCATCGAGCAGGTGGCGCTCCCGAGGTTCTGATCGACGGCCGGCCGGTGCCGGGTCTCGAGTTGAGCCTGTCCCATGACGTCGGGCTGGCGGTGGCGGTCGCCGCCTTCGATCCGCGCCCGGCTCAGAAGCTCGGGCTCCTGTCCAGGTGGCCGGTGGACCTTCGCCTTCCGGAGCGCCCCAACGAGGGTCACAAGGGGACCTTCGGGACCGTGCTGGTACTGGCCGGGAGCCCGGCCTTCCCGGGCGCAGCGGTCCTGGCGTGCCGGGGCGCTCACCGCGGCGGAGCCGGCAAGGTGCAGGTGATCGTTGGCCCCGAGGGCGGTCAGGGCGGGTTCGCGCCCGAGACCATCAGGGTCGCTCTACCTTCCGCTCCCGACGGTTACTCGGGGCTGTCGGCCGCGGCCCTGAGCACGCCGCTGGCAGCCGCCCAGGGGGTGGTCTGCGGCCCCGGGCTCAGCGATGGCGAGTCCTTGCTAGAGTTCCTGAGCGGAGTCCTCCGGCAGCTGGCCGACCGGGGCCGCCAGCTGGTGCTGGACGCGGATGCCCTGAACGCGATTGCGCGTGGGGCCGGGCTCCGGAGCCTGGTGCCGCCGGGGGCGGTTCTGACGCCCCACCCGCTCGAGGCCTCCCGGCTCCTGGGCGTGCCCGTGGACGCCCTCCAGGCAGATCGCGTGGGGGCGGCGGTCGAGCTGGCGCGCCAGCTCTCCTGCACAGTCGTGCTCAAGGGTCCCAGGACGGTGGTGGCCGGGGCTGAGGGCCAGCTGTGGAGCGACGACCACGCGACCGCCGCGCTCGCCTCGGGGGGCACCGGTGACGTCCTGGCCGGTCTGATCGGAGCGCTGCTCGCCCAGGGCCAGCCGCCGTTTGAGGCGGCTCAGGCGGCGGTGTTCCTGCACGCAGAGGCGGGCAGCCAGCTGGCCCGGCAACGTGGTCGGGCCGGGATTCTCGCCAGCGAGGTGGCGGACGCGCTGGTCGAGGTCCAAGAGCAGGTGCGTTTGGGCATGGAGGACCCCACCCGGGCCTGATGCTCCAGCTGGGCGAACTTGTAGCGGGGTGTGCCGCTCAGGCGCCGGTGGTGATCTCCGTGGGAGACGGGGAATTCACCGCCATCGCCCACGACTCCCGCAACGTGGTAGGGGGCGAGTTGTTCGTGGCGATCCGGACCGCCACCGGCGACGGCCACACATACATCGGGGAGGCGTTCGCGCGGGGGGCCACCGGGTTCTTGGTCGACCGGCCCATCGAGGGTCTGGTGCCCTGGTCGGAGGCCGGGTGGCGAGGCCGTCAGCCGACCGTGGTCAGGGTCGCCAGCTGTCGGGAGGCGCTGGTGGAGTGGGCCGCGAGGCGGCTCGAGCGCGGCCAGCTGGTGGTGGTTGGGGGGAGCCTTGGCAAGAGCACAGCCCAAGCGGCCATTCTGGCCGCCTGGGCGGCCGAGTGTGGGCAGCGGGTCGTCGGCAACGGGGACCGCAATGACTCCCTCGGAATCCCGATCGCCCTGGCGGCGCTGCCGGCCCATCCGAGCAGGTTGGTGCTGGAGGTAGCCGCCGCCAGCCGCCGGGAAGAGCGGCTCCTGGCCGGGATGCTCGATCCCCGGGTGCTCTGCGTCACCACCACCGTGGACGCCGGGGCCCTCTACTGGAGGTCCCCGGCGGCTCTGGCCGACCAGATGGGCGCCCTGCTCCCGGGCGGGGCCACGGTGGTGTTGCCAAGCTCGGATTCGGCGCTGCGGCACCGGTTCCAGGAGCACCCCCAGGTCACCTTCGGCGGGTTGGGCAGCGGCGCCACCGTCGAGGTGGGGCCGCTGGACCTGGGGACGCAGTGGCCGGGTCGATGGCGATGCCTGGTGCTCATCGGGAAGCGCCGGTGGGAGCTGCCGGCCCGGCTCCACCCAGTGGTGGGGCCGCCGGCCTGGGGCGCCGCTCTGGCGTCTCTCCTGGCCCTGCAGATCGAGCCTGCCGCAGCCCTGGAGGCGCTCTCGGAGCTGGGACCGCTGCCGGGTCGGCTGTCCCTCCTCAAGGGGGCGGCCGGAGGCTGTGTCCTCGACGACTCAGTCGATGCCACACCCCAGTCGACGGCGTTGGCGCAGGAGGCGTTGCGAGACCTGCCCGGACCTCGAATGGCGGTCGTGAGCGGAGAGAGGTCGTGGCCGCGGAGCTGGGCGGGAGCCCAGCTCGTGGTCTTGGAGGAGCACCCTTCCAACGGCAGCGGCCGCAACCGCCACAGGGTGACCACGGTGGCCAGCCTGGGCGAGGCGCAGGCCTTGGCCGCGCCCGTGCTCGCCGCCGGCGGGACCGTGCTGGTGAAGGGAACGGCGCTCCAGAGGCTGGAGCGACTCTCCGCTCGGCTGGCCGAGCCCGGCTCCCCGGTGGTGCGCCAGGATCGCGGCTGGCGTCTGCTCGGGTTCAGATCCGCGCAGCGGCCCACCTGGGTTGAGGTCGACGTGGCTGCGCTGGCGGCCAACGTGACGGAGGTGGTCTCCGAGCTGGCGCCGGTTCCGCTGATGGCGGTGGTCAAGGCGGACGCCTACGGTCACGGGGCGGTCCAGGTCGCCAGGACCGCGCTCGCCAGCGGAGCGAAGTGGGTCGCCACCGCGACTCTGGCGGAGGCCGGTCAACTCCGTGGCGCGGGAATCGACGCCCCGTGTCTGGTGCTGGGTTACACGCCACCGAGCCAGATCGGGCAGGCGCTGGAGCTCGACCTGGTGGTGACGGTGTTCGACCAGGAGGTGCTGGGGGCGCTGGAGGCGGCGGGCGAGCGGGCCGGACGACTGGCCCGGGCCCACCTCAAGGTTGACACCGGGATGTCCCGCCTGGGGATCCCACCGGCTGGGGTTGGTGACTTTGTGGCCCAAGCCCGAGGGTTTCCTCACGTCGATCTGGAGGGGATCTACACGCACTTCCGAATGGGGCAGGATAATGCCTCGGCCGGGCAGCAGCTGGCCCGGCTGCTGGCGTCGGTGCAGGCGGCCGAGGATACGGGCCACCGGTTCCGGATCCGGCATGCGGCCAGCAGCGCGGCCTGGCGACATCTGCCCGCCGCCAGGCTGGATCTGGTCCGTTGCGGGGGGGAGCTGTTGGGGTTGCGCACCGCCGACGGCCGGCGGCGGCTGCCGGTGCTCTCCTTCAAGACCACTGTGGTTGAAATCCATGAGCTGGAGGCGGGCACCTACGTGGGTTATGGGGATGCCTTTCAGGCGGAGCGCGCGATGCGGGTAGCGACGATCTCGGTCGGCTACGGAGACGGCTTCCGGCGCGGGCCCGCCAACTGGGCCGCGGTGCTGATCCGCGGCCGTCTCCATCGGCTGGTCGGGGACGTCTCCATGGACATGG
>JAKAWF010000383.1 GCA_021817025.1 bacterium | reverse complement strand
GCGCGGCTTCGTCTTCCAGAGCAGCGAGATCTACGGCGGCATCAACGCCGTCTACGACTTCGGCCCGCTGGGGGTGCGGCTGCGGCGCCGGATCCGTGACCTGTGGTGGCGGGAGGTGGTCGACCTCCGGGACGATGTCGAGGGCTTGGAGGCGGCGATCCTGATGAACCCGACGGTCTGGGAGGCGTCCGGGCACCTCGCCAACTTCAGCGATCCGCTGGTGGACTGCCTGGGCGAATGCCACCAGCGCTGGCGTGCCGACCACCTGCAGGGGGATCGCTGTCCGAGCTGTGGCGGCCCTCTGAGCGCGTCGCGCCAGTTCAACCTCATGTTCAAGACATTCATCGGCCCGGTGGAGGACGGGAGCGCGGTGGTCTACCTTCGCCCGGAGACGGCCCAGGGCATCTTCGTCAACTTCAAGAACGTTCTCGGCACCTCCCGACAGCGGATCCCCTTTGGGATCGCGCAGATCGGGCGCAGCTTCCGCAACGAGATCTCGACTGGCAACTTCATCTTCAGGTTGCGCGAGCTGGAGATGATGGAGCTGGAGTGGTTCTGCAGCCCCGGCGACGACGGCCGCTGGTTCGAGTACTGGTGCGCGGAGCGGGTGCGCTGGCACGAGCGCCTCGGGCTCAAGGCCGAGCATCTCCGGCTGCGGCCCCACGGCGAAGGAGAGATGGCCCACTACGCGCTCGCCTCCAGTGACATCGAGTACCTGTTCCCCTGGGGCTGGGGGGAGTTGGAGGGCATCGCCAGGCGTAGCGACTACGATCTGCGCCGCCATCAGGAGGTCAGCGGCAAGGACCTCCAGTACACGGATCCCGCCACCGGGCAGCGCTTCTTGCCGTTTGTGGTCGAGCCCTCACTGGGGGTGGACCGAACCTTCCTGGCGCTGCTGCTGGATGCCTACGACGAGGAGCAGGTGCGGGGTGAGACCCGAGTGGTGCTGCATCTGAGCCCGCAGGTGGCCCCTTTCCAGGTCGCCGTGCTGCCCCTTTCCAACAAGCCGGAGCTGACCGAGGTCGCCCGTCGCGTGGAGGCCGAGCTGCGCCGCCGCTTCGCCACCGAGTACGACTACACCCAATCGATCGGGAAGCGCTACCGACGCCAGGATGAGATCGGCACCCCGCTGGCCATCACCGTCGACTTCGAGAGCCTGGAGGATCACGCGGTGACCATTCGCGACCGCGACAGCATGGAACAGGTGCGGGTTCCGCTGGAGCACCTGGAGGCGGTCTGTGCGGAGCGCCTGGGGGAGTGATGGAGTCCCCCCCCACGAGCGCGGCTGGCGGCCCGAGTCGGCCGGAAGCGTCCGCTCAATCTCCGGCGGAGGGCCGGAAGGTGGCCGGTCGCGGGGTGTTGGTCACCGGCGCCTCTCGGGGCATCGGTCGGGCCACCGCCCGAGCCTTTGCGGAGCTGGGAGACCGCGTGGCGGTGCACCACCGCGACTCGGAGGCTCTGGCCCTGGACGTGGTCGCCCAGTTGCCCGGCACCGGCCACCTGGTGGTGAGGGGGGACCTGGCCGACCCGGAGGCGGCCCGGCAGGTGGTCGAGGCGGCCGTGGCCGGCCTGGGTGCTATCGACGTGCTGGTCAACAACGCCGGCACCAGTCTGCTCCACGATCTCACCGAGATGGACTTCGACGCCTGGCGCGCGGCCTTTGATCGCACCATTGCCGTCAACCTGAGCGCGGCCGCCTACGTCACCTATTTCGTGGCTCGCCAGATGCTGGGGCGCGGCGGGAGGATCGTCAACGTCTCCTCCCGAGGGGCGTTTCGAGGGGAGCCGGGACAGCCCGGCTACGGGGCCAGCAAGGCCGGCCTCAACGCCTTCGGGCAATCCCTGGCGCTGGCCCTTGGGTCTCACGGCATCTCGGTCGCCACGGTGGCCCCGGGCTGGGTCGCAACTGACATGTCCAACGAGGAGATGAAGCGGCCGCGAGGCGCCGAGATCAGGTCTCAGAGCCCCTTCAACCGGATCGCCCAGCCGGAGGAGGTGGCGGCCGCGATCGTGTTCCTTTCCTCCGACGATGCGGCCTTTGCCAGCGGGTCCATCCTGGACATGAATGGAGCGTCCTACCTCCGCACCTGACAATCCCTCGGTTCAGGGCTTCAGAGCCAGTTCCGCAGCGCCCGCCTGATCGCCTCCGGGTCGGGATCCAAGCTGAGAACACCGCTGCCACCACGACTTTGGACCTGCTCCATGATGTAGTCGGGGTCCTTCAACTGGTGTCCGGTCAAGATCGCCACCACCTCAGCCCCCTCTTCGATCGCCCCGCCAAGGCGCAGCTTCCGTACCCCCGCCAGGGTGGCGGCGGAGGCCGGCTCACAGCCGATCCCGGCCCGGGCCAGCTCCGCCTTGGCGGCGCGGATCTCCTCATCCGTGACGGACTCCGTGAGCCCCTCGGTCAGCTCCAACGCGCGCACCGCCCGGGGCCAGTTGGCCGGGTTGCCGATCCGGATCGCGGTGGCGCGGGTGGTCGGCTCGGCCACTGGCGTGAGCTGCGGGCTGTGGCTGAGCTGCATCTGATGGAAGGGGCTGGCGCCCGCGGCTTGCACCACCACCAGCCGGGGCATCCTCTCGAGCAGGTTCAACGACGCCAGTTCCGCCAGGCACTTGCCGACCGCCGAGACGTTGCCCAGATTGCCACCCGGCAACACGATGTAGTCGGGTGGCTGCCATTGCCGCTGCGCCAGGAGTTCCAGCACGACTGTCTTCTGGCCCTCGAGCCGGAAGGGGTTGATGGAGTTGACCAGATAGAGTCCCAGTTCGCCCGCCATCTGCCGGAGCAGCCGGAAGGCCTGGTCGAAATTCTCCCCGGTCTCAACTACTTGGGCTCCGAAGTCGATGGCCTGGGCCAGCTTGGCGCCCGAGACCGCGCCCCGGGGCACGAACACGAGCGACCTCAGCCCGGCTCTGGCCGCATAGGCGGCCATCGACGAGGAGGTGTTGCCGGTGGAGGCACAGGCCACGATCCCGACGTCTCGGCGCAGCGCTTCGGTGACGCAGACGGTCATCCCCAGATCCTTGAACGACCCGGTGGGATTGACCCCCTGATGCTTGACGAAGAAGGTCTCCACGTCGGCCCAGCGGGCGGCTCTGGGCGCCGCGATCAGGGGGGTGCATCCCTCCCCCAGCGACACCACGGGGGTCAGCCCATCGAAGAGCGGGAGGAGTTCTCGAAAACGCCAGACCCCGCTGCCGTCGAGGTCCCCGCCGTGGCCGAGGCGCCGCTGCCAGAGCTGGGGCCACTCCGGTGCCTCCGCCAACGGGAAGTCATAGGTAAACTCCAGCAGGCCCTGGCAGGCGGGGCAGGCGTACACCTGGAGGTCGCGGGGCTGCTCCGCCCCGCAGGTGGGGTTGGAGCAGCGCAGGTGGGCACTGGTCATGACGGACACTCTAAGCAGGTGGCCAATGGTCTTGTCATCTTGGCTGGGCGGCCACTCTGCCAAGAGGTGGTGGCGACATGTCCGCAGGTGATGCGGCCGCGATACCCAGCGCCACCCATCCGCTCTGTTGCCGGTGGGCTGCCGACCATGTCCTCACTGCCGCCACCGCCATAGTCATGAACACTCCTGCCCCTCCAGGCCCAGGGGGCTGTCAAAGTCCGTAGGTTGAACTGAGACGACCAGGGGGCTGGTTTTTTTCGACGAAGTGCGCTATACCATCGGGGATGGACAGGTTCGAGCTGGGCACGGCGGGGGCAGAGATCAGTC
>JAKAWF010000382.1 GCA_021817025.1 bacterium | reverse complement strand
TCTGCCAGGTCGACAGCCTGGGGTAGCGCCTGGACTCCCAGTTTCTCGAGGTCACGGGCGAGGGACTCTAGCTTCGCCTCCTGCACGTCGAATAGGACCAGATTCATGCCTCGCGCCGCCAACTCCCGGGCGATCGCGTTGCCCAGACCGTCCGCGGCGCCTGTCAGAAAGCACCACTGGTCGCGGATGCCGTGCAGGCCCATTTGCTTACCTCCCAAGTTATGCAGTGCCAGCCACTGCAGCTATCACCTTTCCCGGGGAATCGATCACGGCTACGGTCGGTCGGATGAGCGCCAAGGTGGTCGGCGAGAATGGGGCCTGGTACTCCTCGATAACTGCGCCGGTTGCCGGATCCAAGAGGTGTCCAATCATGGTCCCCTTCGAAACCGTGGACCCTAGCGACATCTCCATGAGCGTAGGGACATAGATCCCGCCCACGGAAGCCGACACCGCGTCCCACTGCCGAGCACGGACGGGCGTCGGGCGCGTCCCGCCGGCTGGGGTGAGGACCCCGGCGCGGCCGAGGGCATGGCGCAAACCATCGGCCAGATCCCCGGCCCGCGACATCTCATACTCCCCACGGCCACCTGCCTCGATCCAAACTGCCCGGGCGCCCTGCGCCGAGGCGTAGCCGGTCAGACTCGAAGACCTCTCGGGAGCATCGGCCACAACCTGTGTCCCTAACCAGGCGGCCAGATCTTCACTCCCCCTTAGTTGGTAGGCGAAGCAATTGATGTTCCAACTGCCGCCACCGTGGATGTCCAGGACGAAGTCCGCGCCGTCGAGCGCCGTTTCGGCCAGCGCCTTCGCGAGCCTTTGAGTGTGGGTCCCGGCCGAGTCGCCCGGAAAGGTGCCGTTGAGGTCCAAGCCATCAAGTTGGTTGGCGCGCTGCCCGGCCTGTACCGCAAGCGGGTTCGCCGCTGGTACGATCCGGAGCGTCCCCGACACTTCTTCCGGGCTGAGTGAACCGAGGAGCTCCATTAGGGCCAGCAGGGCCCAAGGAGCCTCGTCACCGTGGACTCCGACGACGAGCAACCCGACTGGTCCGCTCCCTCCGATTTGGCCGATTCGAAGTTCGACCGGCCCACTGCCGAGGCCGGCACCAACTTTGACGCTTGTCCAGTCCAAGTCAGAGGTCCGCACTTCCATCCTCCGCTGAGGTGGCTACAAGGCGCGATCCAAATTCCATGTTTGAGACACGAGCTCGCGTCCATCTCAGCCCCACGTTCATGAACGAGCTCCAGGACTCCCCGCCTGGGCCGCCAGCAGCACTTAATTTGCTGACCGGACCACTCCAAATGCGGGCTCCTCCGGCAGTGACGACCACCTCAGATTCGCCCACGGTCACGGAACATCCACGGCGGCGCTGTACAGGGGAAATGTCCGCTCCCGAATGGCGCCAGGATGTAAGTCGGACCACTCCCGCACCCACCCGGCCACGTCGGTCATCGGAGCCATCCAGAGATCGCCCCGCGCCTGCAGGCCCTTCAGATAGCGCGAGATAGGCAACAAGCGTTCGGGCCTACCAGAGATCGCCGGGTGCCAGATGGTGGTGACAAAGCCGTTGATCTCCGTGGCGGCCTCGATTACATCGTGGTAGTAGGCGATGGCCTCCTCGGCGCGCTGGGGTTGCATCGTGTATCCGGCGCTCGGCACATGGGCAAAGTGGGGTGCATCGCTCATTGCTATGTCGATAGGTAGCTCGATAAGGCGCCGTGACTTTGTCATGATCATGTAGGGAAGGTGATCGTTCATCAGAGAGGAGTCGTAGGCAAAGCCTTCGTCCGCAAGGTAGCCTGCGGTGCGGTGGGAGAACGCCGCGTAGGGGGCTCGGTACCCGGACACTGACGTGCCTAGAGACTCTTCCAGCGCTCTGCGTGAACGCCGCAGGATGTCAAGCTCGCGCTTCTCCGATTGCTGGTTCGGAGGCTCGTGCATCACCCCGTGACAGGCGATTTCATGACCGTTGGCGGCGATCGCACGAATGGCGTCAGGATATTGCTCGACGTTCCAACTGCTTACAAAGAACGTATTGTGAAGCGCCAAGTCCCCGAGCATTTCCAATACGCAAGGCAGCCCCACGTCCTCGTAGCGCAGGTCCGAAAGCACCTCATACCTTGAATAGCCAGTTCCCGGCTGCTCCAGGTGCAATGTGGTGTCGAAGTCAATGTCCCAGGCTAGCGCGAGGGCACACCGGGCGCCATTCGGCCAAGCGACCTGGCCTCGAAGTGCCACCTCCCTACCCCTCTGCACCGCGAACGACGGGCTGGCGACGGCCGCAGGTCAATGCTCTTTCCGACTCGCGAGGAAAGAAGTTCTCGGTCCAGATGACGCCTTTTGCCTTTGGGCAGCAAGGGGGCGACGACGGGGAGCGCCCCAGATTCTTGAGCTGGCGCGTTCCTTGCGACGCGGGGCCGGATGGGGTGATCAAGCGCCGCTCGCCCCTCCGACGTCGCTCTTGCCGGCCCGACTGTGTCCCCATCGCCACGCCCCAAGTGACGGGATTACGCCACTCCCCCAGAGCCTGGTGGCCCCAGGTGCGGCCAGAGGGGGCACGGGTCACAGAGATGCCACCACGGCCAGGGCCTTGCCCGGGCTGTCGATGCATGCCACGGAGGGCCGGAGGAGCGCAAGCGTAGTCTCCGGGTACGGCGCTCGGTATTCCTCAAGAACTTCCCCGGTCACCGGGTCTAGCATCCGCCCAATAATGGTTCCCTGCGGTACGGTCGTACCAAGGGCGTCTTCTCCGAGCTCGGGCACATAGATGCCTCCCACAGAGTTCACCACCCGGTCCTTAAGGCGTGCGTACCCCGGCACCTTCTCCGGGTCAGGGCCCGGGGTCAGCACTTGCGCCCGGCCGAGGGCATGGCGCAGGCCCAGCGCCAATTCCTTGGCTCGCGCCAGTTCGCGGGCACCGCGACCTCCGGCCTCGATCCACACGGCCTTGGCCCCTAGGGCCACGGCGTGACCGGTAAGGCTCGTGCTGCGATCGGGTGCGTCAGCAACCAAAGTGGTGCCAAGCCACCGGGCCAGCTCTTCACTTCCCCGTAGCTGATAGGCGAAGCAGTTGATGTTCCAACTCCCCCCTCCATGGACATCCAGCACGAAGTCGGCTCCGCCCAGCCCGTGACTGGTGATAGCGGCGGCCAGCCTTTGGGTGTGGGTGCCAGTCTCGCTCCCCGGAAAACAACTGTTCAGGTCGAGGCCGTCGAGGTCGTTCTCTCGTCGGTCAATCTGTACCGCAAGAGGGTTTGCCGAAGGCAAGACCCGCAACGTGCCCACCACTTCCTCCTGACCCAATCCCTCCAGGAGGTGGTGGATGGCAAGCAGCGCCCAGGGCCCCTCATCTCCGTGCACGCCAGCGACCAAAACGCCCACCGGCGCGCCACTACCAACTTCGCCGACTCGCAGGGCAACGTCGGGGTGCCCCATTCCCCCGCGAACCGATACTGTCCGCCACCGAAGTTCGTCAGCGCGCATCGTTACCTCCAAACGCCATCCGACTCACGTACCGCGCCCCAACTTCGACGTCTCCACCAGCGCGAACGGGCTGTGGCCAGCCCAAACTCGGATGGCGCGTCGGAAACGCCCCAGGTCCCGTTTCAAGTGGTGGTGTCAACGTCACTTTGAGAAGTACCAGTCCTCAGGATAGATCTGCACGTTGGGGTCCTGAGGGAGGACCCCACCCAGATTTGACTTGATGGCAGAGATCTGGTAATAGCCAGT
>JAKAWF010000381.1 GCA_021817025.1 bacterium | reverse complement strand
TGGCCGCTTCGTGGTGCTGATCCCCGAGAGCGAGACTTATGGGATCTCCAAGCGCCTAGCCGACGACGAGCGCCGGCGCTTGCGCAAGATCCTCGATGACGTGAAGCCGGCGGGCCACGGATTGATCGTGCGGACCGCGGCGGACGGAGCCAGCGCCGAGGAACTGGAAAGAGACGTCGCTCGCTTGCTGCGCCAGTGGGACAACGTCCAGGAGCTCGCCAAGACATCTCGCGCCCCCCAGCTCCTCTACCGGGAGCCGGACCTGGCGGTGCGGGTGATCCGTGAGGAGTTCAACCGAGACTACCGAGGTGTCGTGATCGACGACCCCAACCTCCATGCCCAGGTGAAGGAGTACGTCTCCAGCATCACCCCAGAGCTCGCCGACCGCGTCGAGCTGGTGGACCCGGCGGCCGAACCCCTGCCCCTCTTCGAGCGCTTTAGGGTCCATGAGCAGGTGCATAAGGCTTTGGACCGGAAGGTCTGGTTGCCTTCGGGCGGTTCGATCATAATCGAGCGAACCGAAGCGCTGACTGTTATCGACGTCAACACCGGCAAAAATGTCGGGACTTCCAACCTCGAGGAGACGGTGTTCCGCAACAACCTCGAGGCGGCCGACGAGATCGCCCGCCAGCTCCGGCTCCGCGATATCGGCGGGATCATCGTGATCGACTTCATCGACATGGAAATCCCGGCTAACCGAAGCGAGGTCATCCGCACTTTCCGGGAGGCATTGGCGCGCGACAAAACGCGCACCCAAGTGTTCGACATATCAGAACTGGGCCTGGTGGAGATGACCCGCAAGCGCATCTCGGAAGGCCTGGTCGAGTCGTACTCGGAGACGTGCCCCACCTGTGGTGGGCGGGGCATCGTCTTCGACGAGTCTCTCCTCAGCTAGGCGGGTAGGTGCCCGTGACAAATCTCGACCTGAGTGGTGAGCTTGTTGTGATCAGCGGGGGCGAGGGGGCGCTCGGCCGGCCGGTCTGCCACCGCCTCACCGAGCTGGGGGCAAGAGTCGTCTCGGTCGATGTCGCGACCCGTACTGAGCTATCTGACCGGGCTCAGGTCCTGCACTACCGGGCCGATGTGAGCGAGGCCCCAGAGGTCGAGGCGATGCTGGAAGCGGTCGCCGATGGCTGTGGCCGCTTGCCTACCACAGTCTGCTGCCACGCCGGCATTGTCGAGAGCCACCCGATCCTCGACTACCCGCTGGCTTCCTTTGACGAGTTGTTCAGAGTCAACCTCCGGGGAGCGTTCGTCCTCGCTCAGGCAGCCGCGAGGCGGTGGAAAGCCGCCGGGACGGGAGGCCACTTGATCTTTACCAGCTCATGGGTCCAGGACTACACCTGGCCAGAGATAGCCCCCTACGCTGCGAGCAAGGCCGCGCTGCACTCGCTCATGCGAAGCTTCGCCAAGGAACTGGCCCCTTTCGGGATCAGGGCCAACGCTGTCCTGCCGGGTATCGCGGCCGCGGGCATGGCCAGGCGCCAGTGGGACGATGACCCTGCTTACCGGCGACGGGCTCAGCAGGTGGTCGCTCTCGGCGCACTCCAGGACCCGCGGAGCATTGCAGACGCCTTTGCCTTCTTATGCTCCCCCTTGGCCGCTTACATGACCGGCTCGGCGCTTCGCGTCGATGGGGGGTGCTCGCTCGGCCCCCTTTGACCGCTCTCCGCGGTGTAACCGGGCGCCCAGGGGTCGTCCATCGAGGCGGATGATTTGACTGCCGGCTCGGCTGGCCCGACAATTGCGGAATGGTCGTCCTGGTCGAGCCGGTCGTGTGTGCCACGTTCGCCGGCTTGACCGAGGGGGTACTTGTTACCGGAGCCCCGGGGCGAAGGTTGCCCTCGAATCAGCAGTCCGCTCTACTCCCTGAGGTCAGCTGTCTCCTGGTCCGGGAGGCCGGAGGGTGCCGACCTTCATGAAGATCTCCGGGCTCGAGACCGTCCGGGTGGGGGCCTACCCGAACCTGTGCTTCGTCCGGGTGCAGACCGACGAGGGCATCGTTGGCCTGGGCGAAACCTTCTTCGGGGCAGCGGAGATCGAGTCGTACCTGCACGGGACCGCTGCACCTCGGCTTCTTGGCTGCGACCCGCTGCAAGTGGACCGCTTGGCGCAGGCTCTCAAGCCCTACGTCGGTGCCACCAGCACCGGGGCCGAGATGCGGGGTAATTCGGCTGTCGACATCGCCCTGTGGGACATCCTCGGCAAGGTGTGCGGCCAACCTCTCTACCAGTTGCTGGGAGGAGCGAGCCGCGAAAGCATCCCTGTCTACAACACCTGCGCTGGTCCGCAGTACATCCGCACTCCTGGTGGTCAAGCTGTAGCCAATTGGGGGCTACCGGGCAATGGCAGCAGCGGGCGGTACGAGGACCTCGATGGTTTCCTTCACCATGCCGGCGACCTAGCTCGCGACCTACTCGACAGCGGCGTACGGGCAATGAAGATATGGCCCTTCGACCCCTACGCAGAGCGCTGGGCAGGCCAGTACATCCGGCCCGATGAACTCCGGGCCGGGCTGGAGCCGTTCCGGAAGATCCGCGCTGCCGTCGGGGAAGAGATGGAGATCTTGGCCGAACTGCACGGCCTGTGGAACCTGCCGGCGGCACGGCAGATCGTGCGGGCGCTCGAGGATTTCCGACCGATGTGGATTGAGGATCCCCTGCGGCCTGGTTTCCAGCCCGTGACGCTCCGAGAACTTGCTTCCGTCACATCCTCGGTGTTCGCACTGAGCGAGACACTGGCTGGGCGGGGTGCCTACTTGCCCCTCCTCGAGCAGGGCCTCGTAGGGGTAGTGCTCGTGGATCTTGCGTGGTGCGGCGGAGTCGGTGAGGCGAAGAAGATCGCCTCCCTCGCCGAGGCCTACCTCACGCCGGTCGGCCTCCACGATTGCACCGGGCCGGTCACGCTCGTGGCCTCCACCCACCTATCGGTCAACGTGCCCAATGCTTTCGTGCAAGAGACAGTGCGGGCGCACTACCAGGGCTGGTACGGCGAACTGGTGACCGAACTGCCCCCGCTCGAGGCGGGGCGGATCAGGCCTCCACCAGGCCCCGGGCTTGGCACCGAGTTACGCCCGGAGATCCTCCGGCGCCCTGACGCAAGGGCCCGGACCACGTCGCTCTGAAGACCGACCGAACAAGAGCCACAAAAAGGAGAGGAGGGCCATATGGGGGCAGGCGTGGTGTCCCATCCACCGTGGTGTGGCTGCCACTCTGTGCGCGTTCTCAGCGGGACCCTTGTCCCGCACGGTTCCGCCTGGTTGCCATGATCGTAATGCGAGCTTGAGCTATATTCAGCCTCCGTGGTGCCGGCACCTTTCGGTGCAGACTGGGCCGGTCCTCCGTGCTACTATCCACTTCCGAAAAGAAAAGAAGGCTGGGTATTACTTCCAGTAGAAAGGGGATTCATTCGGATGTCACTGCTATGTAAACGCGCGAGCAGAATTTCGGCCGCCCTGTTGGCAGCTCCTCTGGCTGTGCTCGGGTTGGCGGCGACGGCTCCCATTGCCGTAAGCACCGCTAGCGCCTCGACCAAGGCTTCGGCTTCTGGCGGCGTCTACTACGAGCTTTACCAAAGTTGCCCGGACAACCCGTTCTGGGCTGCCGTCAACAACGGTGGCCGGGCTGCAGCCAAGCAACTGGGCATCACGCTCAAGATCGAGGACCCGCTCAAGTGCTCTGGAGAGATAGCGCAGGAGAACGACCTCCTCACCACCATCATCAACTCAC
>JAKAWF010000380.1 GCA_021817025.1 bacterium | reverse complement strand
ACGGTGCCCAGGGTGTGGAACACCTCCGCAGCCGCCCGCAGGCCGGGCTCGAGACTGTCTGCCGCCGGCTCCCCCCGGCCGCTGCCGGCCCCGCCGTGACGGCGCAGGTACACGGTGTGCAGCAGCGCCTCGCCCACGGTGGCACCGGTGCCCCGACGGGTCACGAACAGGTACAGCGCCGCCACCGCCGCCACCACGACCACTCCGTCAGCCCAGCTGGCGATGAAGCCGGTGCCGGTGAGGCGCCGCGCGATCGAGAGCAGACCGGTCAGGATGCTGGCGACCACTCCGAGATCGATGAACACGGCCAGAGCGGTCCTGGCCCAGGCGGGCAGGTTCACCAGTGGCTCCCGCTCACGCGCCGGCGCCCGCCGGATCGCCAGGTAGCCTCCGATCCCGATCACCACCAGGATGGCGCCCTGGACCGCCAGCCGGGCCAGCTGGCTCAGGAAGTGCTCGACCGGGATTCCGACGAGCATCCCCAGCACCACGAAGACCACCACCCAGATCGCGGTGCTGGGAACCAATGCCAGCAGGAAGGTGCGGCGCCTGACCCCGAACGCGCCCGCCACCAGGGTCGTGTAGATCCGCAGGCCGGGAATGAGGCGGGACACCCCGATCCCGACCGGGCCCGACGAGCCAATCCGGCTGGCGACGCGTTGGAGCGCGTGGCCCTGGTGGAAACGAGCAGCCAGCCCCGTCAGGCTGTGCTCACCCACGATGCGAGCCCAGCTGTAGCCAACCATGGCCCCGCCCACGCAGGCGGCGAAGGCGATCGGCACGAAGACCCAGGGATCGAGTCCGCCGGCGGCAATCAACAGTCCAGCCGCCAGAAGGGTGAGTTCGCCCGGAGCGAACGGCACCGGCACCCCCGCCTCTTCCACGAAGAGAAGGCTGCAGAGCAGCACTATGGCCACCACTCCGTGGAGGCCCGACAGAAAGTTCACAGCCCCGGCCTCACACTGCTGGCTCTCCCCGCGCCAGAATCGATGCCTGGGCAGGAGCCCGAGACGTCTGGAGCGCACCCTCCAGGCCGCGCCGCCCATGAGCGTGATCCCGACCGACCAGAGGCGGCCAGGCCGAGTGCCCGTGCCTGGGCCTGCCGCCCCGCGCCCGTGACCTGTTCCGCACCTCCAGCCTCGGCGTCCGAGGTGGCCCGGGGCCGCCCGCAGCGGCGGCTCGAGCGCCCGCGCGTGGTGGCCTGGCGCTTGGCCCAAGCTGCCCCCGCCCGCCCTGGCGATGACGACGACCGCCGCCTCGACCGGCGAACTCGGGTCTCAGCTGGCCCTGGGTTGATCGTCGGCATCGTGACCGTCATCGCGCTGCCGCACACCGGGCCGAGCCAGGCGACGCCCCATCATGGGCCCGAGAGCTGGCCGCCGGACACCTGCCAACGACGCCCACCTGCCCGCCCTCAGGTCCCTCGGCGCTGGCGATAGCGACGGATCAGAGTGTTGGTGGAACTGTCGTGAGCGAGACCAGGCTCCTCCCCAGCCTCCAGCTCCGGAATGATCCTATCCGCCAGGATCTTGCCCAGTTCCACGCCCCACTGATCGAACGAGTCGATGCCCCAAACGGCACCCTGGGTGAAGGTCGTGTGCTCGTAGAGGGCGATCAGCGAGCCCAGACTCTCCGGGGTCAAGCGATCGATCAGGATCGTGGTGGTGGGCCGGTTGCCAGCGCACACGCGATATGGAATCTGCCACTCGGGACTGCCCGCATCCCGCAGTTCCTGGGCTGAGCGTCCGAATGCCAGTCCCTCCGCCTGGGCCAGCAGGTTGGCCATCAGCAGGTCGTGGTGGCGGCCCAGGGGATTGAGGGACTGAGAAAAGCCGATGAGGTCGCAGGGGATCAGCTTGGTGCCCTGGTGAATGAGCTGGTAGAAGGCGTGCTGCCCATTCGTCCCGGGCTCGCCCCAGATGATGGGCCCGGTTTGATGGTCGACGAGGTGCCCGGCGAGGTCCACGTGCTTGCCGTTGCTCTCCATCTCCAGCTGCTGCAGGTAGGCGGGCAGCCGCCCCAGATACTGGTCATAGGGCAGCACCGCGAGCGTCTCCGCGGCAAAGAAGTTGCCATACCAAACCGCCAGCAACCCCATCAGGACGGGCAGGTTGGCCTCCAGCGGCGCGGTCCGGAAGTGCTCGTCCATGGCGTGGAATCCGCCCAGCATCTCCTGGAAGTGGGGAGGGCCGATCGCGATCATGAGCGACAGCCCGATGGCCGAGTCAAAGGAATAGCGGCCTCCCACCCAATCCCAGAACGGGAACATGTTGGCGGTGTCGATGCCGAACTCGGCCACCCCCTCGGCGTTGGTGGAGACCGCGACAAAGTGCTTGGCCACCGCCGCCGCATCACCGCCCAGCCCCTCGAGCGTCCACTCCCGGGCGGTGGTGGCATTGGTGAGAGTCTCCAGGGTGTGCCAGCTCTTGGAACAAACGATGAAGAGGGTCTCGGCGGGATCCAGATCGCGCGTCGCCTCCACGAAGTCGGTCCCGTCGATGTTGGAGACGAAGCGCAGGGTGAGCTCCGGCCGGGCATAGTGACGCAGCGCCTCGTAGGCCATCCTCGGGCCCAGGTCGGACCCTCCGATGCCGATGTTGACCACGTTGCGGACCGGCTTGCCGGTGTGGCCGGTCCAGCTTCCATCCCGCACCCGCTCGGCGAAGTGCGCAAGCCTGTCCAGCACCTGATGGACCGGCTCCACGACATCGGCGCCGTCGACCATGATCACCTCTCCCCGCGGCGCCCGCAAAGCCACGTGGAGGACCGACCGGTTCTCCGAGACGTTGATCCGCTCCCCCGCGAACATGGCCTGGATGCGCTCCTCCAGGCCGGCCTCCCGAGCCAGCTTGACCAGGAGCGAAACCGTCTCGTCGGTGATCCGGTTCTTGGAGTAGTCCACATATACGCCACACGCCTCTGCGGTCAGCCGCTGCCCCCGGCGGCTGTCCGCCGCGAACAGCTCGCTCAACTGCAGGTCCCTGACCGCCTCGTAGTGGTTCTCCAGGTCCCGCCACGCCGGGCGCTCGCGCAGTGGTGCCGGGGGCATCTCCCCACTGCCACCGGGGGTGGCCACCGACATCTCAGCTGCCCGCCGCGAGTTGGCCGGCGCGGCTCCCGAGGCTGGCCATCAGATGCCTCCAGGAAGTGTCGAAGGAGGCAGCGCCCTCACGCTGAAGGCGCAGCGCCAGCTCCTCCGGATCCATGCCGGCGGCGGCCAGTGCGGCCATCACGGTGTCGCCATCCCCCCCGGCCGGAGCCAGCAGCTCACCCACGCGACCATGGTCCGCGAAGGCCAGCAGGGTCTCCTCCGGCATGGTGTTGACGGTCAGAGGCGCCACCAGGGCCAGGACATACAGGGTGTCTGGAGCCGCCGGGTCCTTGGTGGAGGTGCTGGCGAAGAGCAGTCGCTGGGGTCGGGCTCCGACGTTCTCCAGGCGCTGCCAGCGCGCTGAGTCGAGCAGCTCCCGGTAGCTGCGATAGGCCTGGGTGGCGGCTGCGATACCGACCCGGTCACGGAGCGACTCCGGCACCTTGCCGGCCACCGCCTTGTCCCATCGGCTCACGAACAGCGAGGCGACGGAGCTCACGTCGGGGCTCAACCCCTGCGCCACCCGCCGTTCCAGCCCCGCCATGTAGGCGCTCGCCGCGGCGGCGTACTGGGCGGCGGAGAACAGCAGGGTGACGTTGATCGGGACGCCCGCGAAGATGCACTCCTCGATGGCTGTGAG
>JAKAWF010000379.1 GCA_021817025.1 bacterium | reverse complement strand
AGAAGCAGGGTAGCCGCAGTATGGCGGAGATCGTGGAACCTCACAGTCGGCAACCCGGCCCGGCGCAGCATGGGAACGAAGTGGCGCCGGACCAGGTGGTCGCGCTGCATAGGACCGCCGATCACGTTCGGGAACACCAAGTCCTGATCGACCCAGATGGCTCCCATCCTCTCGCGCTCCACCGTCTGCAGCGACCGATGGCGGATCAAGGCCGCCACCGAAGGCGGAGAGAGCACCACTTGGCGCCTCGACCGCGCCGTCTTGGGGGCCGTGACCGCAAGCCCCTGGCCGTCGCGGGTGAGAGTCCCGGTCACTTGGAGCGTGGCCGCCTCCAGGTTGACATCTCGCCAGCGAAGCGCGAGCAACTCACCTTGACGCAACCCGGTGGTGACCGCGACCACGAAGAGCGCCTCGAACCGATCCCCGACGGCGGCAGCGCACAACGCCCGCACCTGACTCGGGTTCAGGGTGCGCAACTCTGTTTCGGCCATCCTCGGCGGATGGACCAACCCCACCACGTTCCTGGACAACGCTCCCCAGCGCACCGCATCCTCGAGAGCCCGGTGCAGCAGCATGTGAGCGTGATGGACGGTTGTGGGACTGATGCCCTCGGCCAACATCCGCTCGTGGAGGAGTCCGACATGCTGCGGAGCCAGCTTCACGAGCCGGACTCGGCCCAGCACGGGCAGGATGTGGACGCGCCCCAATTGTTCGTAGCGGCGCCAAGTAGCGGGCCGGATGGTTGTCTTGACACTGGGCAGCCAGGTTCTCCAGAAGCCCGCCAGGGTCGCCTGCTGGGGTGGCACTGGCACCCCGTCCTGAGCCGCCCTCAGGGCCAACGTCAACTTCCGATGCACCGACTCGCGAGTGGGTCCGTAGAACGAACGACGTCTGCCCTCCGACGTGATGCGCGCCTCCCAGCGGCCGTCCTCACGACGCCGGATCGACCCCTCTGCGTTCGCTCGTCGTGTCATCTCGGCACCACGCCCCGAGAGAACCGTCCGTAGAGCCGTGCCAGGCTACGCTCAGAACCTTCGTCCCAGCCGTCTGGGATGCCGGCCGGCGGTCTCCGGCGATGCCGCCTGGCAAGTGGCCAGTCCGGTCGATCCCCTTCCCGGCCGTGAGCCCGATCTAGCGCCGAAGCACCCGGCCTGTCGCACCTGATGCAGCCCACACGCTCAAGTCCCCATCGCTGAGAGTCGTCGAGATAGTTCATGCCATAGGCATGAGTCCGCCGAGGAGCCGTCAATGGGGCGGCATGGTGACCGCCGACAGCCCTCGTCTCGCGGTCCGCCAACCTGACATGTACGTCGGCAGTGCTCGTAACCGAGGCGGGTCAATCCTCGTTGCTTTGGCGTGGCCAGGCTCCCGATCTGGGCGATGGTCCTCCTGGCTGTCGCCGCCCTCACCGCCACCCGGTCAGCCAATCGGAGGTGCCACCCTCTGGGTCAGCGACCTCAGCTGGGTGACCGACCAAGAGGGCTGGGCGATCGGAACTGCCAACAGCTGCGCCGCCACTTCCACCAACTGCACCGCTGTCCTCCACACTACCGACGGCGGAGCGCAGTGGACGCAGATGGGAACGATTGCGACACCGCCCGGAGAGGTGCTGAACCAGATCAAGTTCGCCAACTCTGAAGTGGGATACGCCTTCGTCGCCAACGGACAATTTGCGGCCTACCTGACTCTCAATGGCGGCCACAGCTGGCAACTGATGCGGGGACCGCCGGTGGCGGATCTCAAGGTGGTTGGTGGCAACGTGGTGGCGGTTCGCTTCGACCACAGCGGCTGCCCGGGGCCATGTGCCTGGAGCATCGACGCGGCGCCGATCGGGAGCACCGAGTGGCGGACCCTCACCGACCCGCCCGACAACCGAGTCAACCACGGCAGTGCGGTCCTGGTCACTCAGGGGTCAGACGCCATCTACGCCGCCTTCCCCTCCAACCCGGCGCAGGGGATCGTGCGGCCAGATAGCCAGTTCCTCATTTCACACAATGGAGGGGCCACCTGGAGCCAAATCGGGAGCCCCTGTCGCCAGGGCGGGACCGCCCACGGGCTGACGATCGCCGTGGCGGCTGCTCCCGGCCAGGTGCTAGCCGTCCTGTGCCTTGAGAGCCCGAGCCAACTGGCCGTTTACGTCAGAGTCTCCACCGATGGGGGAGTTACCTTCGGTCCACCTCGGTCTGTGCCCGGGAATGGCGACTTCTCCCAACTCGCCCTGACAAGCGCCAGTTCTCTCTTCGTCGGCAACGCGGTTACCGGTGGCTCTGGGGCCTACCACTACCAGCTGATGGGGTCCTTCAATGGCGGCCTCAACTGGAGGACCCTGGCCTCGCCGACCGCCGACCTACCGGGACCGCTGGCGGCGCCGAGTGACTTCCTGGGATTCGAAGATCCTACTCACGGGCGCTGGATCGGAGGTGGCAGCTCCCTCTGGACTACAAGTGATGGTGGCAGGGTCTGGTCGGAGTCGGCCTTCTAGCCTGGGGACCGCCGCCCATGGCCGATGAGGCAGGGGGCCGCCGGTGTGCTCCGGGCGTTGAGCCCCAGGGTCGCGGCATCTATCGACCAGTGGTCCACTGAGATTTCTCAATGGTCTGCCCCCGAGGAGGCTGGGCCCGCTGCCAATCCCCTGCTCTGCAGCTGCCTGGTGTAGCCCCGAGGGGCTCAACCCGTCAGGTCTCTCGGCGTGCCAGCCTATGGGGCCTCGACCCATCCGAAGTCAGCGCGTATTTTCCCACCACTGTGTGACAGGGCCAGTGGCGGGTGGGCTTCGCCTGGAACCCCACCTCTCCAGCAGCAGTGCCCGGCTCTCCTTCACCGAGCAGTCGCCCGTCTGGAACTCCTCCACGGTCTCATGGACCCAGACGGCCCGACGCGGGTGTTGCAGCATGGCTGCCAGGTCGCTGTCGAGCAGGACTCTGGCGTTGATGCCAGTTCTCATCCGGAACGTGATGATGCGGTCGAGGCTGGCCTTGCGCTGTCCCGTCACCGCCACGGCATCCGGTCTCTGGGAGCCCCCAACGAGGTGGATGACCACCGATCTCCAGAGCCTGGTGATCCCACAGGGCCGCCCCGTGGCCGCCTGTTGGGCGGCACGGGCGGCCCTGTCGTCGCCGAGGTCGCGGACCGGCCGTTGCGCCACCTCGTCAGCCATCAGGATCCGGGCTGAATCGGACGGTGGCAGTTGCATCCCCAGCGTCCACGGCGCGCCGGGCCACCTCGAGGCGCCGGGAATCCTGGTTCCGTTCATTCTGGGCGTCTGGACTTCGGTCCAGCATCCTTCACCCGCCACCGCAGCAGCGCCCTAGTGGCCCAGATCGACTCCAGGCCATTGCCCTATCCGCGGAGCGACTAGGACCATGGGCGGCCAGCCTATGAAGTTCGGTAGCGGCCCTGCGGACCACCGCCCGACAACTGGGCCGGGTTCCATGCTGTTCGGGTAGTGGCTTGATCCGCCCACCCTTGCTGCGGAACCCGCCGCGCCACCCTGTGAGCCGCTCCCCGGCCGCGAGTGTCAGGTGCCAAGCGCCTGGCCGCGTGGATACTGCATCTTCAGCGTCAGCTCGACCGGAACATCACCGGGCCGGAGGGCGTTACCCATGTATGCGTCGTGCCCTGCCCCTCATATTGCTCACCGTTCTGGCCCTCGTCCTGAGCGCCTGCGCCTCGCCAGGGCTTCACCCATTGCCGACCTCCAGCGCACTTCCCTCGCCAACGAGCTCTGCGCCCACTCCGA
>JAKAWF010000378.1 GCA_021817025.1 bacterium | reverse complement strand
CCAAGCAGGTCGCGCTCGATCAGCGACTCCAGCTCCGCCCTGATGTCGAAGGACCCATGTGCGCCCGCCCCAACAATGACGCCTGTTTGGTCAACCACCACGTCAACCGAAGCTAGACGGTGCGTGTGACCGTGATCCGCGGCCGGTGACGAACGAATGTTCGGTTGTTGTGCTAGGCTGCGGTTATCCGGTACAACGGGGAGGTTCCGATGGACGAGGTCGCCACCGAGCGCCACGCATTGCTCCTCGCGCTGGCTGAGCACCTTTGCCCGTCCCTCAACGGCCCGGCCTCGTACCGCCTTGCCGAGATGGCCGACCTCGGTGCCGTCGAGGACCCCGGCCTGGCAGGCGACGATGCACGCTGGGTGGAGAGCGGCATTGGCGCGGTCAGCTCGCAGCGCCTCGACTACTGGCGCTCCGAGCTGGCCCGGCTCAGCGAAGTGGGCGTGTCACTTATAGATCCGAGGGACACCGGTTACCCGAGCAACCTTCGGATGATCCCGGACCGGCCCCCCTTCCTTTTTGTGAAAGGGTCGCTCAGCGATGCCGATGCGAGGGCAGTGGCGGTGGTAGGGACGCGCCGCGCCAGCAACGAGGGCCTTGCCGCTGCGCACCAGCTGGCACACGAGCTCGCCCAACGCGATGTCACTGTCGTCTCTGGCCTGGCCGAGGGCGTGGACACCGCGGCCCACGGTGGTGCGCTCTCGGCCGGTGGGCGGACCATCGCAGTGTTCGGGACTGGCATACAGACGGTTTACCCGGTGAAGAACGCCGCCCTTGCCGACAATGTCGTCGCCCATGGGGCGTGCGTGTCGCAGTTCTGGCCTGATCAGCGAGGGGCGAAGTGGACTTTCCCAGCTCGGAACATTGTCACCTCCGGCTTGTCCTTGGGCACGGTCGTGATCGAAGCAAGTGAGACTTCTGGTGCTCACCTCCAAGCGGTAGCTGCGCTCCGGCATGGTAAGCGCCTTTTCCTCATGGAGCACCTGGTTAGTGCTCAGCACTGGGCCCAGGAAATGGTGGGGCGGCCGGGCGTGCATTCCGTCCGCTCTGTCGATGAGGTGATCGATGTGGTGGTGACGGAGCTGACTACGGATACTTCCGTGCTCGTTTAGAGCTCCCATGACGACGGCCGTCGAGCTCCTGGCGCCGCTACGCGCGGGCTTGGTACCCGTAGCGGCGAGCAACCAAGAGGGTGTCTGCGCAGCATGCCACACTGGTGTCGAGAGCGGCTACGCCCGCTGCTACCACTGCGAACAGGCTCGCTCATTGGACATGCCTGAGGTCCTCCCGATCGCCATGTCGGTCCACCTCGGTCTGCTGCATGCCCACCTCCGGGGCTATAAGGACAACTATGACCCACAGGTGCGGTCCCGGATGGCGCTGCGGCTCGCGGCGCTGGTCTCAGTCTTCATGGCCAACCACGGCCGGTGCGTCGGGGAATGGGACTACGTGACCTGCGTGCCGTCCGAGCGCAGGGTCGCGCCGGCTGCGATCGTCTCGCGCCTGCGCCTTTTCGAGGGCCGCTACAGGCAGATCCTGGCCACGTCGCCAAGCAGTGCCGCTCGTGCTCTCGACCCGAGCCGTTTCAGTCTGGGTGCTCATGTTCGCGGCGACCGGGTATTGCTTCTCGACGACACCTTCACGACGGGCGGCGGTATTTTCAGCGCCGTCGCGGCTCTTCGCCACGCTGGTGCCGAGGTCGTGGGGCCTCTTGTCATAGGGCGTCATATCAGGCCGGACTGGGAGGCCAGCCATCAGCTCCTCCACTGGCTGGCGCGCCGCAACTGGGACGAGCAACGTTGCGCCCGTTGCCACGGTGAGTACCGTGAGGAGCCGGCATCCGGAGGGTTATTTTGAGGACAACGTCGACGAGAGTTGCCTCACGGTGATCGGAGGCAGCAGACATGGGGGATAGGTCGGCAATCGAGTGGACAGATGCCACTTGGAACCCGACGACCGGCTGCGACCGCAGCCAGGCCGGGCTGCGACAACAGGAGAATGCGGTCGAGCTCGTGATTCGCCAGGCGGAGCTGCTGGCCGGCGAGGCAGCATGAGCGGAAGCGAGAATTCGGATCCGCGAATTAGGCTGCGAGCGCTTACTGGGCTACCCATCCCGACAGATTGGGCACAGGTCCGCGATCAGATCACCCGGGGAAACAGTCCATGGAAGGAATACGGACCTATCCCGGCGACGGTCCTCAGCAAAGCGTTGGGACCTTCATGGATCTCCGACAATGAAGAACGCTCTGGCCAGCCATGCCAAAAAATTGTGCTGGCGCCCGTTCTCACCACACATCTCGTCCGTCTCGTCGAGTTCGCCGTCTCGGTGGAGCTACTTGCAGATTGTCCTGGAATGCGTTTGGTGCTTCGTGATCTAAAACGAGATCCGCAGAAGCTACCCCACACCCTTCTGCAGACTACTGTTGCTGGGCTCGCCCTAGGGGTTCGAGGTGGAGTCGCAATGGAGACGTCCGAGGGAGGACAGGGTTGGAAACCTGATGTACTGTTCGATGGTGTTGATGGCGGACAAATAGTGGTCGAGTGCTTCGTGCAGGTTGTAGGTTATGCCGCGTCATCAATACTTTCCGGGACCAGGAGTAGGCCTGTCAATGAATTTGCCCGCATTGGTGCACGATTGGTCGACAAGGCGAGGCAGGCGAGTCAGCGGGGAGGCTGGCTCGTGTGCGAGCTCGATGACGGCATGTTCGGACCGACCTCTTGGTACACAGCGGGGCTGCATGGCCTGTCGTTAGTCGAGAAGACGACCGCACTCAAGAGAGCCATTACCTCATCAATGGCACCAATCGGCGACGTCCATGGGTTAGTTGTACTCAGCCCTCCTGCACCGGGCGCCGGCAGCGCGAAAACTGTCTCGCCTGAGGATCGGGTGACTGCACTACGGCGCCTTCTGCTAGGCGGAAGGTGTCGTGAGACTTTCGTGTTGCCATTTTCGGACAGTGGCATTCGAGAGCAATCAAACTGGGTGGAGCTGTTTGATTCAGAGCCGACTTGGCTGAACTGGGCTCTGGGACAACTCGACCTCCCTGATATTCCGCGGGGCGCCTGAAAGGGATGGCCAACGGCCACGAGAGGAAGGTCCTGCTTGGCGAGGCCGCGGAGCACCTGGTGTTGGCTCGCTTATTGCGCCGCGGCTATGTCGCCAGCCAGGCTCCCCGGACTTGGAGGGCGGACGACATCCTCGTCTACGGCGGGCCCCGGGTCCAGGTCAAGGCAACTATTCGAGGCATCAAAGTGGGCTGGGTCGTCACAGACGTCGAGGTCGCGGACGACCGCTTTTACGCCCTGGTCGACTTCAGCGACGAAGGCGCTCCAGTCATTTACGTGTTGCCCAGCGTGGAAGTCAGACGCGCTGCGGAGACATTCCATGCGGCGTGGCTCCTGAAATCGCACTCGACATCCCAAACCGACGTCCGCAAGGTTCAGGACCCGTTCCCTCCCTATGTCGACGGGTACGCGCCTGGTTGGCTGGAGCAGTTCCGCGAGGCTTGGTACGTGATCCCTCAGCGTTAGTGCCGGACTACCCACTGGTCGCCGACCCTCAGCGCTCGGAAGCGATGACCTCCCCGGGGCAGCTCGTCGGCTGGCACGGTTGTCGTAGACCAGCGGGTAGCAGCAACCGGAGTGTGGCTGGACGGCGCCGCCGTAGTCCTTGCCGGCCATGATGTCCACGGGCAGATGGTGGGTCTTGTGGTGGTGTGCAAACGCCGCGGTGGGCTA
>JAKAWF010000377.1 GCA_021817025.1 bacterium | reverse complement strand
CTCTTCGCTCACGCTGCTTCAGTCCCCTGGGAACACAGGTTTGGGCTGCCTGGCCCGACCACCGGCCACGGGTGCTCCCACAATGGCCGAGATTGGCCAACGAGGCCGGCAACTGTTGGCAACCCGGCCGACAACGGCCCCCGCGCGCTCTGGGAGAGGGCTCAGCCCGAAGCGCGCGCTCCAGACCGCCGACGGCCACCAGCTCCGGAGGGTCCCCAGCGGCTTCTCAGCGGTGTTCCTGCCTGTTGCAAATCACACACTCTTGCTATTCGCTTGCAAGTAGGCGCTAGACTGGGGCGAGGGTCGGGCCGGAGTCGTTGAGATCAGCTGGGGTGCTCACGTTTGGCGGACGCTAAGTTGCCAACTTCCACCGAGGGGGCCTCTCCCGGGTCTGAGAAGCACCTCGCGCAGCTGTTCCACCTCACCGACCTGGTGCCTCTCTCGGTCTCCAGCGTCGGCCCGCTCTTCTCGGTCGCAGCCACCGGCGGGGTGATGGCGGCTGACGCCGGATGGTGGACCCTGCCCGCGATCGCCATCCTGGCCCTGCCGTTCTTGGTCTCCAGCTTCGTCTTCCGGCTGCTCAACCAGCACTTCCCCCACTCCGGGGCCTCCTACCACTGGTCGGCTCGGGTGATCGGGAAGAACGTCTCGCACTACCAGGCCTGGATCCTGATCCTCGCCTACTTCACATCCATCCCGCCGATCGCGATCCCGGCCGGCAGCTACACCCTGGCCCTGATCGCGCCCCACTACCAGGCGCCGCCAATCGTGCATCTCGGGGTCACCTTGTTCTGGATCCTGTTCGCCGCCGGGCCGCTGCTTCTCGGCGGCAAGCCGACCGCCCGGATCACCCAGGCATTCTTCGTGCTCGAGATGGTCTCGCTGGCCGCTTTCGGAGTGCTGGGCGTGCTGAATTGGCACCGCCTGGCGGTTCCGATCCACTTCGGGCCCCCTCCCATCGGGGGCATCCTGATCGTGGCGGTGGTGGCGGCCACGATCCTGGACGGCTGGGAGATCGACAGCTACGCGGCGGAGGAGTCGGTCAAGCCCCGGGCTCATCCCGGCGTGGGCGGCATCATCGGGGCCATCGGGGCGCTCCTCTTCTATGCGGTGCTCTATCCCCTGATGCTGGGGGAGACCCCTCTGCGCCTCCTGGCCGGGGCCACCAACCCGCTCGCGATGTGGTCGGCGCGCCTGCTGCCCGGGGCCCCCTGGGTGATGCTGATCCCAATCCTCGCCTCCACGGCGGGAGGGCTCTGGCTGACCACGTTCATCCTGACCAGGGCCCTGTACGCGATGGGCCGGGAACGGCTGGTCCCGTCCGTGTTCGCCAGATTGAATCGGCGCCAGGTGCCCTACGTGGCCATCGTGGCCAGCCTGGGGCTCACCCTGCTGGTGATCAGCATCCAGGTTCTCGTCTCTTCGCTCAGCTCGTTCTTCAACCTGGTGCTGTCGGCCGCCGGATTCTTCCTGCTGGCGGAGTTCTTCCTGGACTCGGTCACCGCCACTGTGTTCCTCACGGTGGGCCACCGCCGCATGCCCGAGGTCGAGCTCGACCCGCACGCCCACCGCCTCCTCCGAGTGGGAGCCATCTTCTCCACGGTGGTGATGGGGGCCCTGCTGGTCGCCTTCTTCATCTACGGGCCCAAGGCGATCGGGGGCGGCATCGACCAGACGATCGCGGTCCTGCTGGTCCTGGGCCTGGCCTTCGCCTGGTGGACGAAGCGGCGCAGCACCGGCACCGTCGTCTTCACCGGTCGCGACATCGAGAAGAAGTCCGTGGTCGGCCCGGCCGTCCGCTGAGCTCTGTGCGCCCGACTCCCCCAGCGCCAGCTGATCGCTGGTGGCCGGCCGGGTGGGGCTACGCGGTGAGAGCCACCCCGAGCCCGACACCCGCCGCCGCCAGAGCCTGCTGGCACAGCCTGCCGACCCCATCCCAGTCATGCGCCGAGAGCAGCTCGGAGCGGAAGAGATCGTTGGTCAAGCCGACCACCCGAACCCCAACCTCGAGGTAGGCCGCAACCTCGGTGATTCCGACCCCGCCACTGACCCACAGGGGCACATTCGGCATCGGACCCCGCACCGCCTGGATGTAGGCCGGACCGCCGATCGGGGCGGCGGGGAAGACCTTGACCAGTCCGGCCCCGGCCGCAACCGCCTGCGCGATCTCACTGGGAGTGGTGGCTCCCATCACCAGCAGCCGGCCAGCCTCGTGGGCGACGGGCGCCACCGAGAGCGCCAGGTAGGGCGTGACCAGGTACTGGGCGCCGCTGGCGACCGCCCGCTCCGCCAGGGCGGCGTCGGTGATGGTGCCGGCTCCCACCGCGCAGCTGTCCCCAACCTCGGCCCGCAGACGACCGATCAACTCAAAGGCGTGGGGTGTCGCCGAGGTGATCTCCACTGATCCCAGTCCCGACCGCGCCGCCGTCAGGACTGCCTGGTAGGCCTCCTCGGCGTCGCCCCAGCGGATCACGGCGGCGAGGTGGTTGGGAAAGAGGGTGGCGACCGGATCGGCTGAGTTCCCCACGCTGACTGGCTCCTCGCTTTGGCGGTGGATCATGGGCTGAGCGTCCAGGCACCACTGTAAGCAGGTGGCCCTGAGTCCTGTCGGAGCCGTCCTCATCGCGACGCGGAAAGTGACGTCGCAGCAGCCGCGCCAGCTCCTCGACACTGAGATCACGGGGCAGCTCAGGCGCCGCCACCTCGTCGCCGACCAGCTGCAGGCGCAACACCAGCGGCCGCGGGGGCTCAATCCACGTGGCGGATGAGCGCGTCGCGGACCATCTCCCCAAGCTCTCCTCGTCGGCATCGGTCCCGGGTTCCGCAGGGGTTGGGGGAAGAACAGCCCAGAAGGGGCCTTGGCTGAGATCAAGGAGGTGCCGTAGGGGACCGTTTGAAGTTTATTGGCCCAGCCACACTGGGTGCCCGTCTTGCACCATGCAGCCAAGTGTGAGTGGTGCGATGGTCTGGGCATGTACCTGTGGACCATCAGCCGCCACAGCAAGGATGGTTCCGTGGTCCGCTACCTCCAACTTGCCCATAACCACTGGGATCCTCTCGGCCACCAGGCCAAGGCTCAGGTGATCCACAGCTTCGGTCGCCAGGACCAGCTTGATCGGGAGGCCTTGAAGCGGCTGGCCCGCTCCCTCACCCGCCTGCTGGAGCCCCAGGAGGCTCTGGCCTTTGTGGAGAGCCGCCCCTCGGCGGTGCTTTGGTCCTGGACCACCGCTGGCACCGGCTGGGGATCGACCAGGGCCTGAAGCGCCTCCTGGCCGGCCGGAAGCTCGACCCCAGAGTGGAGCGGGTGCTCTTCGCGCTGGTTACCAACCGGGCGCTGGAGCCGCTCTCCAAGCTGGCCGGCACCCAGTGGGTGCAGGAGCGGGTCTTCATCCCCGGGTTGCCCGAGGTCGACGAAGACAGCTGTTACCGGGCGGCCGAAGCAGCGAATGGGGAGATCCTGCCGGTCGCTGAACTGGCGCAGCGGTCACGCTGGCTGATGGACCTGGTGGCGGACATGGCTGCCCGGATCCTGGACGAGCACTGGAACGAGGCGGATCTGGCCACGATCGCGGCCGGCACAGGTTCAGATGGGCGCACGCTTCCCAGCAACGCCTGCATGACCATGCGTCGCCTCGGCTGGACTGCCAACCCGGCGCCCGGCGTCCACCTCTCGGACCGGCTCCGCCGGATGGCGGAGGAACTGGCCGGGAGAGCACTCCGCCTGGCGCTGCACCGCCGAGCG
>JAKAWF010000376.1 GCA_021817025.1 bacterium | reverse complement strand
GACCAGGAGCCGACCCGGCGCCGGATGAGGCCCGGGAATGGGGGTCGCCGCCCCTGGGGGGCGTCTCCGCGGGCAGGGCCAGGCCGCGTCCCGAGGGCTCTCCAGGAGCCCGAGAGATGACCTCCAGCAGGAGGCCGGGCTCCTACTCGCCGATCACCTGGACCCGGACCGTGCGCTGGCGCGGGCGGGTCTGGTCGAAGTCTGCGAAGTAGATCCGCCCGAAGTCGCCCAGCAGCATCTTGCCGTCGTCCACCGGGATCGACTGTGACCGGCCCAGGAGCACCGAGCGGAGGTGCGCGTCGGTGTTGAGCGACCAGGCGGGCTGCTCCTCGCGCCCGAGCGCGGCCTCGATGTGCCGGGGCCCCGGGTGCTGGTACTGACCCTGGGTTCGGCAGGTGGGGATCAGCCCCTCCAGGACCGTGACCAGGTCCTGCATCAGCAGCTCGGTGCCCCAGTAGTCGACATCGTCCGAGGCCTCCTGGATCAGCACGCTGCAGGTGGTGTGCTGGGAGAAGACGACGACCAGCCCCTGCCGGATCGCGGACTTGGCCAGGACGCCCTCCACCTCTTCCGTGATGTCTCGGAAGCTGGGAGCCTTGCCCGCCTCCGTGGTGAACGTTCCAAGGTAGACGGTCATGCTGTTTCCTCTCTCTGGTGCCTGGCGTCCCACGCCTCCCGGGTGGCCGCGATCATGTCGTGGAGCATCCTCTGCGGGTCGGCGGCGGTGAAGATCGCGCTGCTCGACCCGGTCCCCTGCGCCCCCGCCGCGATCACGTCATAGACGTCGGCGGGACCGCCGATCCCGGCCGCGTGCAGCACTCTTATTCCGGGGTCGACCCGCCAGATCCTGGAATCGATCTCGGGAATGCGCGAGCCCCGGTCGCCGCCGGGAGTGCCGGTGCCGATCAGGGCCGGCTCCTCGACTATCAGCGCGTCGGGCCCAAGTCGGGCGATCGCCGTGGCGCCGGCGACGTCGTTGGCGCACACCAGCGTGGCCAGGTCGAGGTCGTGAGCCCGGCTGACCGCCTCCCCCAGTTGCCGGGCCGGCAACGGGCACTCCGAATGGTTGAGCAGCACCCCGACCGCGCCGGCCGTCCTGAGCGCCTCGGGCAGGGCCGAGCCGATGCCCCGGCCGGGCCTGAGGAGATCCATGTGCTGAGCGAACACCAGCACCCGCTTGACGTTCTGGGCGACGGCGCTGATGTCCACATCGGCAGGCGTGATGATGATCTGGACGCCGTACTGCTCACTCAGGGCGTCGGCGCGCAGCGCCAGCCGGAGCAGCTCCGGACCATACATGTACGCCTTCGGCCCGACCTCGAAGAAGGGGGGAGTGAGCCCGACCCTAGAGGGCATGCCGGCACCCGCCCCGGTGGGCCAGCGACCGCAGCCTGGGCGACGGGCCCCGGGCCGGGAGCGGGCCGTGTGGATGGCTGGGCATGGCCGGGGTCATCAGACGACCACCGCCTCCACCCCCAGCATGCGCGCCAGCTCCAGCAGTTCTTGAGTCCAGCGGCCCCGCGCCGCCCCCATGTGGTGGGTGGCTCCCACCCGCAGCCACCGATCGCACCACTCCGCCACCCCCAGGGTGTCGTGCCGGAAGAGCGCCTGTGGGGCCGAGATCGGCCGAGGTTGCATCGGCAGCAACACGCCCTCGGAGATCACCAAGCGCCAGCGGTTGCCTCCGACTGTGACCAGGGCCAGATTGGTGACCGGGCCGGGAGCATAGCTGAACTCGAAACCAGCCCCGAAGCCGTGGGTGCCCCGGTAGTAGATGGAGTGTTTCACCGACACCTCTCCCGGCGTCCCCATGGCCGGGTTTCCGTGACCGTCGTGAGAGAACATGGCCCCATTGTTCTCGAAGTCGATCACGTAGTTCTCCATGGTCGTGGCCTGACCGGCGAGCTCCTGAAGGATGAGCTGGGCGACCGCCGTGGCGGCGTCGCCCTCGGGGGCGCTGGGGATGCCGACCTCGCACAGCCGGCCCGTGCCATACGAGGGGATGATGCCGACCCGGGGGTCGGCCAGCCAGACCTGGTCGAAGGCGGAGAAGGCGTCGAGCTGGTGCTCCCGGGCCACCCCCTCCAAGGCGAGCGCCAGGCGGACCGAACGGTCGAACAGCTCCGGTTCCATCTCCACCCGGTAGCGCTCCTCCTCGGCCGCGACCGCACCGTCCACCTCGGCCTGGGGGATCTCGCCGAAGCGGACCGCGATCGCCTCCGGCTCCACCGGCCACACCGCCGGGCCGATCCACTGCCGCATCGAGACCTGGTCGAACATGAGGTCGGTCATGCCTTCGAAGGGATGGCCAACCAGCCCCACCCTGGCGGACCGCAGCCGTCCCCGCAGACCGGCCGCCCGGATCACCGTGGCCAGCCTGTCCCGGCCCGCGGGATCATGGAGGTGGGAGGTGACCAGGGAGAACTCGCGGCCGGTGCGGATCAGGCCGGCGGTGAGCTCCGGCAGCCCCGCCATGCCCGAGTTGAGCATCACCACGTCAAAGCCATCGCCTTCGGTGAGGCGGGTGATCTGTTGGGTGTTCCAGACCAGCACCGGCGCGGTGGTGTCCAGGAAGCAGCGCATCGGCACCAGCCCCTTGGTGTAGGCGAGTTCAACCGCCACGATGATGTCCACGTCCTCGGCGTTGAAGAGTCGCGCCGCCGCCGCCGCCTGGGACTCCTCCTCGACCAAGCCGGGGTGGACAACCGTGCCGTACGCTTCGAGCTCGTGCGCCAGCCGGCGGGCGGCGTCGGTGGCCGCCGGTCGCATGTGGGCCGTCTTGTTGTAGGCGTCCTCCAGGAGCGCCATGGTGAGGACGCCGATTCTGGTGCTGCGGGTCACGTCATATTCTCCCCACGTGATCCGGCCTGGTGGCCGATTGGCTGCTGTGCTGCGGACGGGTCGATCGGAGGCTGCGGGCGATTGAACAGCGGTCTGACCGCCTCGAAGAGGTCGATGTAGCGCTGGTAGGCTGACTCATAGGCAGGCTCGGTGCTGCGATCTGGTTCGAAGCGCGCGGCGGGACGGACGGCCGCCTCAGACGCCTGTGCCAGGGTCGCGAACACCCCGGTGGCCACCCCCGCGAGCATGGCGTCGCCCCGCACCGCCGCCTCCGTGCCTCGCAGAGTGACGACCGGCATCGAGCAGATGTCGGCCTTGATCTGATTCCAGAGGGAGCTGCGAGCCCCGCCCCCATGGGAGCAGAGCTCCTGAGCGGTGATTCCCAGCTCCCCGAGCATGGTCACGTTGCGGCGGAGCATGAATGCGACCCCTTCCATGATCGCCCTGACGAAGTGGGCCCGGCCGTGTGCGAGGGTGAAGCCGAAGAACACCCCCCTAGCGCTGGGCTCGTACTCCGGACTGAAGGCGCCAGCCAGATGAGGGAGCATGGTCAGCCCGTCCGCTCCGGCCGGGACCCCGGCCGCCATCTCGGTCAGGAGGTCGTAGGCGCTGTCGGCACCGCCGCTGGCCGCAGCATGGAGCTCCGCGATGGCGAAGTGGTCACGGAACCAGGTGAGTGCCATCCCCCCGGTCGGACCGACGGGGCAGAAGAGGTAGCTGTCGGGCGCGGAGTGAACGTAGAGGGGGGTCTGGCCGCTGGGATCGCCGCCAGGGTGATCGACCGTCGCCTGCAGGGTGAGCGCTCCGCCGGTGCTCTCCGACAGGAGCCCGGGGATCACGTTGCCAACCCCGACGGCGCCGGCACCCTGGTCCATGCCCCCCGCGACCACCAGGACTCCGGGGCTT
>JAKAWF010000375.1 GCA_021817025.1 bacterium | reverse complement strand
GTTGGTGGTCTGCTCCAGCGCCCGGACCTGGCTCCGCTGCAGTGCACCCTGCTCCTCCACGAAGCGAAAGAGGCTGTAAAGCGCCCCCAGCGGCTGGTGGAACTGGGACGTCAAGACCCGGGATCCCCGCCCCCGGCGGGAGTCCACCAGCCCGTCCGAGCGCAGCTTGCGCAAGGCCTCCCGAACGGTGTGCCGGCTCACCCCATAAGTGGCCGAGAGCTCCAACTCGGTTGGAAAGCTGGTTGAGAACTCGCGGGCATCTATCCGCCGCCGCAGCTCTTCGGCCAGCTGGGCCCACAGGGGCATCGGGCTGTCGCGCCGCAGCGCCCTTGCCTCGGCGCCCCCCACCGCCTCGCCGTCTCTCATCTGCCAGACCCTCCCATTTCCGTCAGCGGGGATCGCGCCCCTCCCTGGATCAACCCTGTGCGCACCACCGGCCCTTCAGACGCGAGCCAGGACGGTGGCGGTTGCGCGACGCGAGAGGTGCGGTTGTCATCGTGACGCTCCAGAGCTATTATGTGCGCAAGTACGGACAAATTGGAAGGCAAGACCTCTTCCACTCGAGCCATCCGAGGAGGATCAGAGCAGTGCAAGTCGTGGTCGTGGAAACCCCTGAGCTGGGCGACCGCAGTTATCTGGTGCATGACGGCAAGGTCGGCTTCGTGGTGGACCCGCAGCGAGACATCGACCGTATGCATGCCGAGATCGACCGCGCCGGGGTTTCGGTTTCGCACGTGTTCGAGACTCACATCCACAACGACTACCTGACCGGCGGCCTCGGACTCTCCGCAGCGCTCGGGGCGGAGTATGTCGTCTCCGCCCAGGACCAGGTCGAGTTCAATCGCGTCCCCGCCTCAGAGGGAAGCGAGTTCGAGGTGGGACAGCTGCGGGTCCGTGCCCTCCACACCCCCGGACACACCCCCAACCACCTCTCCTATCTGGTGCTCGAGAACGGGACGCCGCAGGCGGTGCTCACCGGTGGCTCGCTACTCTACGGAACCGTCGGCCGCACCGACCTCATCTCGGAGGACATGACCGAGGAGCTGACCCGCCGGCAGTTCTGGTCCGCGCGCAGGCTCATGGCCGAGGTACCGTCGGCTGCGCGGGTCCTGCCCACCCACGGGTTCGGCAGCTTCTGCGCCTCCTCCAGCACCTCCACGGACGGGGCCGGAGACATGGCCACCGAACAGGCAACCAACCAGGCTTCCGTCATCGCAGAGGAGGATGACTTCGTCGCCTCTGTTCTCTCCGGGCTGGGCCCGTATCCCACCTACTACCGATACATGGCCCCGCTGAACAGGCGTGGGCCCTCCCCCATCCAGGACGAGGGGGAGCCACACGAGCTGAACGAGGAGGAGCTCAGCGAAAGGCTCGCCCAAGGCAAGTGGTTGCTCGACACCCGCGACCGCCGTGACTTCGCCCGGCGACATCTGGCGGGGACTGTGGGGATGGAGCTCTCCCCGACCCATTTCGCCACGTACGTGGGATGGCTTGCCCCGTTTGAGGAGCCAGTCATCCTGTTGACCGAGGGCGAAGCAGCATTCCGGCGGGCGCGCCGGGATCTGATGCGCATCGGTATGGACCGCATCGAGGTCAACACCCGCGGTTTCGTGGCCAACGCCGGCTCCCTCCCAACCAGCTCGTACGAGGTCACCGACTTCACGACCCTGGCTGGGGACGGCAGCTTCTCGCAGCCGGTCCTCGATGTCCGCCAGCGCGCCGAGTGGCAGGCCGGTCACATCCAGGGATCGAAGAACATTCCCATCCAGGATCTGGCGCAGCACCTGGATGCGCTGCCCTCCGGTGAACTTCTCGTCCACTGTGCCAGCGGCTACCGCGCCAGCATCGCGGCCAGCCTGATAGATCGAGCCGGGCACCCCGTCGTCCTCATCGACGACGACTTCAACAACGCCGAGAAGGTCGGACTTCCCATTGAGACCTGACCCAAGCTCGGACGGATCAAACGGCCTGCGGAGGGAAACACATGGCCCAGGACAAGCTGCACCACAAGATCGTGGTGGTCGGCGGTGGCACCGCCGGCATATCGGTCGCCGCCCGGCTGCGTCGGGCCGGGGAGGCGGACGTGGCGGTGATCGAACCGTCCGACACCCACTATTATCAGCCGCTCTGGACCCTGGTCGGCGGGGGCCGAGCCCCGCTGGGGATAACCGCCCGCAAGGAGGCCTCGGTGATGCCCAGAGGGGCCGCCTGGATCAAGGCCCGGGTGGACGGCTTCGATCCGGACAACAATCTGGTGCACCTGGCAACCGGCAGCACCGTCGAGTACGACTATCTGGTGGTCTGCCCCGGCATCCAGCTGGACTGGGACAAGATCCCGGGAGTCCCGGAGGCGGTCCAGGGCCCCTTCGCCTCCAGCAACTACACCTACGACCTCGCCCCCAAGACCTGGCAGCTGATCAAGCCTCTGCGCCGTGGCACCGCCTTGTTCACGATGCCGGCGGGGCCGATCAAGTGCGCCGGAGCACCCCAGAAGATCGCGTATCTCGCCTGCGACTACTGGCGGCAGCAGGGGGTCCTGGCGGACATCCGCGTGGTCCTGGTCTTGCCCACTCCGGGCATGTTCGGGGTCAAGGTGTTCTCGGACGTCTTGGAGACCGTCGCCGCCCGGTACGGGATCGAGGTCCACAAGTCCAGCGAGCTGGTGGAGGTGGACGCGGACAACCGCACCGCGGTGATCGTCAACCACGCCGATGAGAGCAAGGAGGAGATCACCTACGACCTCATGCACGTGGTGCCACCGCAGAGCGCCCCGGACTGGGTGAAGGCCTCTCCCTTGGCGGACGCGGCGAGCCCCTTCGGGTACGTGGAGATCGACAAGAACACGATGCGCCACGTGCGCTACCCCAACATCTTCTCGTTGGGGGATTGCGGCAGCTCCCCCAACTCCAAGACCGGGGCGGCGGTGCGCAAGCAGGCCCCGGTCGTGACCGCCAATCTGCGGGCGGTGATGGCCAACGGGCAGCCAACCCAGCAGTACGACGGCTACGCCTCCTGCCCGCTGACCACCTCCCGCAATCGGATGCTGCTGGCGGAGTTCGATTACACCATGCAGCCTCACCCCACCATCCCCTTGATCAACACCAAGAAGGAGCGCTACGACATGTGGCTGCTCAAGCGGTACGGCCTACCCTTCATGTACTGGAACATGATGCTGAAGGGGACCGCCTGACCTGAGCGGGGGCCGGAGTGGTCGTGTGGAACCCTCCGGCCCCCGGCCCCTGCCGCTTGTGCATCCGATTGGCTGCGGCGGCGGCAACCCGCACCGCCGCGGTCGACAATCACCCGCACAGATGGCGGATACACAGCGGAGATCAGCGGAGCGATTCCTCGGTCAGGCCGGCACCGCCGCGGACTTGGCGCCCACCAGCCCGAGCAGCCCCTCAGCTCCAATCGGAGGCGCTGCCTGCCAGGCCACGAGGGCCACTACCCCCCCGATCCTGGCCGCCTGCCTGATCCACCACGACTCGTGCGCTGCCAGGGCGGAGAGAATGGGGTCAGCGGTCCCGGTCGCCAGCATGCTCTGGTTGACGACCCACTGGGCGGGGTGGATGCCGGCCCGAAGCAGATCCTCCTGAAGGGCCTGCGCCTCATGAACTGGGGTGGGCTCCGCCAGCGTCACCACTAGGACCCGGGTGAACTCGGGATCCCCCAGACGGTCGAGCAGCGCCGCAACCTCGGGTGGCACCTCGGCCGACTGCCGGCGAACCTCGCGCTGGAAGCTGCGCG
>JAKAWF010000374.1 GCA_021817025.1 bacterium | reverse complement strand
GGCGGCGTTCGCGAACGCGGCCATCCGCTCGGCCTGGCGGTCGAGATCGGCCTTCTGCTTGGGGGTGGAGACCCGCGCATGGACAGCCGCCTTGCCAATAAGAGCGTGTGCCGGGTCGGGGACCACGACATGTCCGGTGTCGCCCAGATACGCCCCCTCGATCCTCCCCGCCTTGAAGCGGTTCCATGCGGCCCTGTACTGGATGCCGTTGCGCTTGGCATACTCCGATAGCTTCATGGCAAAATGGTATTACATTCTACATTACTATATGTTTATACTATGGGACAAGGAACCCTTTACCAACACGTTCGTGTGGGATGGGCCTGGGTTCTCGACTCCGATCCCGATCACTGTGCGGGAGGTGGTGGAGCGCGGCGGGTTCGTGTTCGCCGACGTGCTGCCAGCCCCGGCCGCCTGGTAGCCGGCGGCCACGGCCCCGGGATTGGCCGCCGGCCTGGCAACTCGCCAGCCCGAGTTTCCAAGGCGTGGGGATAAGATCGAAAGGTGCCCGATCCAAGTCTGGACTCGACCGGCGCGCTGGTCGTCTTCGGGATCACCGGAGACTTGGCGCGCAAGATGACCTTCCGGGCGCTCTACCGCCTGGAGGCCAGAGGCAGGCTCAACTGTCCGGTCATCGGGGTGGCCATGGATGATTGGAACGACGAGCTGATGAGGCAGCATGTTCGGAAGGCACTGACTGAGTCCGGGCAGAAGGTGTCCCCCCAGGTGTTCGCCCGCTTGGCCAGGCGCCTCAGCTACATCCGGGGAGACTTCGCGGATCCGGCCACGTACGGAAGGCTGGGAAGCGCGTTGGAGGGGATTTCGGAGCCGCTCTTCTACCTGGAGGTCCCGCCCGCCCTCTTCGCGCCGGTGGTGGAGGCGCTGGCCCAGGCCGGTCTCACCAAGGGGGCGCGGGTGGTGGTGGAGAAGCCGTTCGGGCACGACCTGGCCTCGGCACGGCACCTCAACCGTGACCTGCACCAGTTCCTGGATGAGAGCCAGATCCTCCGGATCGACCACTTCCTGGGCAAGGAGCCGGTGATGGACCTTCAATTCCTGCGCTTCGCCAACGAGATTATCGAACCGGTCTGGAACCGCGACCATGTGGCGAGCGTCCAGATCACGCTGGCTGAGAGCTTCGGAGTGGAGGACCGAGGCAAGTTCTACGATGCCGTCGGAGCGCTGCGCGACGTGGTGCAGAACCATCTCCTCCAGGTGCTGGCCCTGGTGGCGATGGAACCGCCGGCCAGCGCCGATGCCGACGCTCTCCGCGATCGCAAGGTGGACGTCCTGCGGGCCATCCCGGCGGTGGACCCGGCCCAGTCGGTGCGTGGCCAGTACCGCGGCTATCAGGATGTGGCCGGGGTAGCCACTGGTTCCAAGACAGAAACCTACGTTGCGCTCCGGCTCGGGATCGACAACTGGCGTTGGGCGGGGGTGCCCTTCTTCATCCGCGCCGGCAAGGCGCTGGCGCAGAGCGCCACCGAGGTCCGGTTGGTGTTCCGCAGGCCTCCTCATCTGGCCTTCCTGGGCCGGTCCGCTCCCGCCGACCCGAACCAGCTGGTGCTGAGGATCGACTTCGGACCCGGCCTCCGAACCACTCTGACCTCGCAGGGCCTCAGGCCTGCGACGCTGCGGCCGGTCAGCCTGGACCTGTCCTTCGAGCAGGAGTTGGGTGAGCCTCCCGAGCCCTACGAGCGTCTGCTCGACGACGCCATTCGGGGCGACCACCGTCTCTTCACACGGGAGGACAGCGTGGAGGAAACCTGGCGCATCGTGCAGCCACTGATCGAGGCGCCTCCGGAGGTGGGGCCCTACCCACGGGGATCCTGGGGTCCGGCGGGAGCGTCGCGCCTGATCCGCGGACACCTGCCCTGGCAGGATCCCTGGCTGGGTCCCGTGGGGGGAGCTCCAAACGACCAGAATGGGAAGGCACACAGAGCACAGAGGAGACAGGTATGAGCAGCTCCGATCCGATGCAAATCGGGATGGTGGGCCTGGGCCGGATGGGGGCCAACATCGTCCGCCGGCTGATGCGGGACGGACACCGGTGCGTCGTCTTCGACGTCAACCCCGCCGCCGTCGAGCGGTTGGTCGAGGATGGGGCGACTGGCTCCACCTCCCTGGAAGACTTCGTGGCGAAGCTCGACCGACCCCGGGCGGCCTGGGTGATGGTGCCCGCCGGCGAGATCACGGAGCAGACCATCAATGACCTGGCGGCGCGGATGGACAGGGGCGACACCATCGTCGACGGTGGCAACTCCTACTACCGCGACGACATCCGCCGCTCAGCCAAGCTCCAGGAGAGCGGGATTCACCTGGTCGATTGCGGCACCAGCGGGGGCGTGTTCGGGCTCGACCGGGGATACTGCCTGATGATCGGTGGCGAGCCCGCCGCGGTGGCTCATCTGGAGCCCATCTTCGCCTCGGTTGCCCCTGGTTTGGAGTCCGCGCCCCGCTCCCCTGGGCGGACGGGAGCCCCGGCCCAATGCGAGCTCGGCTACCTGTTCTGCGGCCCCAACGGCGCCGGCCACTTCGTGAAAATGGTTCACAACGGGATCGAGTACGGCATGATGGCCTCCTTGGCGGAGGGGCTGGACATCCTGCACAACGCCAATGCTGGGTCGCGGACCCAGGAGTCTGACGCCGAGACCGCGCCCATGGAGCAACCCGAGTTCTATCGGTTCGACATCGACACCAACTCCGTCGCGGAGCTTTGGCGCCGCGGCAGCGTGGTCGGGTCATGGCTGCTCGACCTGACTGCGGTCGCCCTTCAGGAGTCCCCCGATCTGGCGTCCTTCGCAGGCCGGGTCTCCGACTCCGGTGAGGGCCGCTGGACCTCGATCGCCGCCATCGACGAGGGGGTGCCAGCTCCGGTGCTGACGGCGGCGCTGTACTCGCGGTTCTCGTCCCGAAACCTGGGCGAGTTCGCCAACAAGGTGCTGTCCGCGATGCGCAAGCAGTTCGGCGGCCACGATGAAAAGTCGCCGAGCAGCTGAGGTGTCGGCAAGGCCGACTGGAGGTGCTCTGAGTGGCGCCGCGATCCGGGGCGCGCGGTCCCGAGGCGGTTTGCCGAGGCGCCACCCGTGGTGAGTGATCGTCCCAGCCGGCAGCGGGTGGGCGCGTCAGCGACGTCCCGCCGCCGGCCGAAGAACCGCTGAGCGCTGACGAGGAGAGACCATGAAGCCGACCCAGGAACTTCACGATGCGGGCCAGAGCCTCTGGCTCGACAACATCACCCGAGACCTGCTCACCACCGGCAAGCTCAAGGGCTACATCGACCAGCTGGCGGTGACCGGTCTGACCTCCAATCCCACCATCTTCGACCAGGCGATCGAGCGCAGCCAGGCCTACGATGCGGACATCGCGAGGGCGGCGGCAGGGGGTGCCGCCGTCGAGGAGGTCTTCTTCACTTTGGCGATTGACGACCTGCGCGCCGCCGCCGATCTGTTTCGACCTGTTCACGACCAAACGGCCGCCGTCGACGGCTGGGTGTCCCTGGAGGTATCCCCGCTGCTGGCCGACGATGCCGAGGCGACCGTGGAGATGGCTACCGCGCTGCACCGGCGGGCGGGAAGGCCCAACCTTTACATCAAGATTCCCGGAACCCCGGCTGGCCTCACAGCCACCGAGGAGTGCATCTTCGCGGGCGTCCCGATCAACGTCACCCTGCTGTTCTCCGCCGCCCAGTACGCCGCCGCGGCGAGCGCCTACATGGCGGGGCTGGAACGGCGGGTGGCGCAGGGGTTGAGCCC
>JAKAWF010000373.1 GCA_021817025.1 bacterium | reverse complement strand
CTCTCCCGAACCCTCACCCCATACCTACTACTACGAACTGTCCCTTGATTCTCATGGACCGGTTCTTCCCTGAGAACGGACACGTGTTTCCCCAAATCCACCCACACTTATGCCGGGAGCGTCGGTAATTCGAATCGTCTGATCCGTCGGCTGGTGGTGATTCCGATCACCGTCCAGCGAGTCTACTTGGCAGTGCATCTTGTTGACCTCTTCACCACGCTGCCTGCTGCTGGCGGCCCTGCTAGTGGAGTCATGCTCAACTTCGGCCGAGATCATGGCCGTGATGAGAACACGATGACGACTGGTTTCGCGGACGGTTGCTGGCCCGTATGGCGTGGTACCCCGGCGGGTCCCAGTGTTACGGCGCCGTTCGTACGCCGATCGGCTGCGACCGGCCCGCACCACCAGAGCGACTGCCCGACACCTCCAGTGGCCGCCCGACTGGGCGCGAGACGCCAATGACGCGAAGAGTTTCCGGCCACAGCGCCATTCTGGGGGACCAGCTACCTCTCTTCGGAGAAGAGGGTCGACCTGTGTCTTGCGCTGAGGACAATCTTCAACCCGATGGCGCCCGACTGCTTCGTGAGCCCTATGTGCGAGGCAGCGGCTTGGACTCGGGAGCGACCCTCGCTGGGAGCCTCAGGGAGCGACGTTCCGCTAGCGATCGGTCGGAGGAACCGGGCGGTCCGGCCGCGTCATTCGCGCTCCCAGCCACTCAGACCCTTGCTGCACTCGAGGCGCCTGTGCGGACACTGGCGGGTGAGACACAGGCGGTGCACGAAGAGGATGACCCGCCGGTAGGCGCGACAACCACGGGATTGGGAGTCACCGATCGCGAACTCTGTGCTTCGCCAAGAGGCACCGCAGACGTCCTAGTCGATGCTGGCCAGGCCTGTGCTGCCACGGCCTCCACCGAGGTGAGGCCGGGCTCTGTGGCTGGCGCCGGCCACCGCGCACACAGCGCCGCCGCACCGGTGCCTGGGAACGGGCACGACCACGGCATGGCGGTCAGCACCGACATGCCAGCCCCTGGCGCGCCTCGTCCGCACGGGTACGACCGCGCCCTGGAGCGCGTGCGCCGGGCCGAGCTGGCCGTCAGAGACGACGAGACCGCAGGGGAGCGCGCACTCGTAGCCCATGATCACGCCCTGCTGGTCGCACTCCGGCTGGGGGCGCGAGCCGGCCGATCGCTGACCCGGGTCGCGTCGGATACCCGGACATCTGCCTCCCACCTGAGCCGGCTCCAGGGGTGCCGGAGACTCGTCCTCGAGTACGCACGATCGCTGGACATGTCGCCCGGAGAGCGCCAGGAGCGCTACTCCATCTCCTGCGTCAGCGCCCTCTTGGGAAAGGACCCCGAGATCCAGCGTCGGGGCATGCACATGCTCGCGGTGGGGCCCTGCTCAGCGCGGGCCATGAGCGACTTCGTTCGGGCTGAGCTGGCGGCGAGTGGCGCCCGACCCGGCGTCCCCCCTGCCGACCTGCGCAAGCTCGCACGACACGCCATCAGCAAGGGGCAGGTGATCACGATCAAGACTTCGGACGGGTACGACCTCGAGCACGCCCTCGTGATCATCAGGGTGCTGCTGCCGGTGTCTGAGGGCGAAATCTCAGGGGCGTTGCCGCGCGGCAACGGTAACCGTCACCGGGGCCAGGCCGCGTGAGCTCGACCACCGTTCGTGTACCTGGCCCCATCGCGATCGGCCTCCATAGGGCGGTCGGGGGCACCTCGCTCAGCCTCGATGAGATCGAGGGTGTGATTGCGCATTGTGTCTCGGCTCGCGCTCGAGGATTGGTTCCCGCGATCCGAGGGGCGTTGGTTCTCGATCCCCCGCCCCCGAAAGGAGCGCTAGAGCTGGCTGCCGCATGCCAGAGATTGGCGGCCGCCGGGCCGGCCCGGAAGCGCTTGATCCTATCCCCCTATGCGACCCAGGACCCGCTGGCCCACTTCCTGGCGATCGGTCCTGAAGTGCTCCCGGAAGCGGTGAGGAGCCTGATCGCGGCCAGAATGCGCGAGCTGCGAGATGGTGAAGACGGGCAAGACCAGCCCAAGGTCACCGGCTACACCCTGGGGGTTGCCGCTCAACACCTGGCCGCGGACGCTCGAGCCGTCGCTGCTCTCGAGATAGGGGAGTACGCGCAGGCATGTGCCCTGGTGCAGTTCCCTGGCCTGAAGTCGAGCACCGCCGAGGCCTACCGATCTGCTTTGCGGCAGGCGCTCCGCGTTGAGGCGACGCGCAGAACACCTTCGATGCGGGAAGCGGGCGAGGCAAGTCCGTCTCCTGGTTCCGGGCGCGGGAGGCGATCACTCCTCCAGATCCTGCTCACAGAACCCGAGTCGCATGGCGGGCAGGACGCAGAGCTTCCACGAGCCGAAACCGCACCTGCTCGGCGCCAGGGTCTCACAACCCTTGCCACGATGCGGATCCCGCGCGGCTTGCGGCCCTGCCCACCGCACCTTGTGACTCAGGCCGCCGTGGCGGTCAACGAGGCGGACCTGACCAATGAGGTCGCCCAGGTCCTTAGGGGTGTGCTTCTCGCCGCCTATCTCACAGGCTGGCCAGCGGCGGTGTTCGAGGGATTTGGCAGTGGGCTCGCCGTGGTCGCTCCCGACTCCGATTGGATCACTTTGGACAGCTCCCTGTACCAGGCGGAGATCGGCCTGCGCGGCACTCCGGTCCGGGTGAAGGTATGCCCCGTACTCGCCGGCTGGCTGCGAGCAGCCGTGGGTCCTGACGGGATCACGGTGCCACTCCCCGGTCGGAGCCGACCTCTGCGAGGCTCGGACCTGAGCCGTACCCTCGCCTTCGTCAACTCCGATCTGCGTCAGCCGGTGTGGCTCGCGGACCTGGCTGGAGCCATCTGGTTCTCAGGTCGACCCGACTGGAGTTCGAGTCACCTCGTCCTCGCGACCACCCGATGGGATCGGGCGTTCCGGCGGCCGTTCCACTACTTGGGCTTTGTTCCCGAGGTCGACGTCAGCCGCCTCCAGGAAAGAATGTACCGTGAGCTTGAACACTCCTGGGCCCGCTACTTGGCCCCACTCAAGTCGATGCCGACGGGGCTCCAGTGAACGCTCAACGGGTCGGCTCGGTCCTGGTCCCGGAGGAGGCCACCGTGCATGCATGGCTCGCCAGTCTGGGCGCCGCCGCGGCGGCAGCTGTCGGCGGCGGGCCGCAGGGATGGAACGCCCGGGCCGGCGGCGCAGCCTACGCGGTATCGGCCGGTACCGGCATCCGCACCCAGGAGCTGGTCAAGGTGCGGGCCCGGGATGTCAGCCTACGGTTTGGCATCCTCACCATCTGGGAGCCCAAGGCGGGAGCGCCCCGGGTGGTGCCTCTCGGGAGGGTGCTGCTCACGTGGCTGGACCCACTGGTGGATGCCCTGCGCCGCACGGGCCAGGACGAAGCGCTCTGCTTCTCCATCTGGCGCGACCAGTACCTCACTCCCCCAACTCCACGCGCCCTCAACTCCCTGGCCCGGTCACTTGTGGGGCCGAGTCTGCCACCACTTGCCCTCGGCCAGCTCCGCCACTGGTACATCAGTCGCGTGGAGGCCGGAGCGTGGGAGCGGGAAGGGGAGCCCGGCGACTTCGAGATGGACCGCTGGCGGTCGGCCCTGGTCGGGCACGGGCAGAGTGGAGGATGGAGCATCCACCTGCCTCAGCGCTTCGCACGCGCCCACAAGGACCTCGCGGCCCGGCAGGACAACTGGTTCGGGCCGGCCCCCCAGCTGGGGTCGTTGCCATTGGTCCCACCACAATCCACCTCAG
>JAKAWF010000372.1 GCA_021817025.1 bacterium | reverse complement strand
ACAAGGCGGGGGAGGTAGCTCTGGGGCATGACCGACCACCCCCACCATGCGCCGCCCTCGTCCCCATGGTGCGCCTCGAGACCATTCCGCGACAGGGTGACGGCGCTCTTCGGGCGCAACGGCCCGGAATCGATCAGCGAGAGGAGGGACGTGAGGGCGGAGGCTGATCGGGGTACCTTACCGCAGCCGGGGGCCCTCGGCGCAAGGGGGTGGGCCCGGCCAGGCGGCCGCCGTCGAGGTGGCAGGGCGGACCGTTGGGTTCACCAGGTCCGGTCGGGAGGAGTGCGGTCGGAACCCCGATGGACCGTGCCCTCCCGGCCGGGTTGGCCGGGAGGGCGGTCCAGAGCAGACGGCCGCTCGATCAGCTGCCGGTGCCGTAGTCGGTCGTGGTCTTCGCCGGGGTGTCGAATCCGTCGTAGGGGGTGCCGAGGTACGGGAACGAGCTCAGGTAGGTCACCCCGATGCTGGAGAGGGAGGCAGGAGTGTTGGTGGCGGGATCTATCACCGGGTAGATCTCCCCGGCCGCCTTGTCCGGGGTGTAGCTCTTGTCCACCAGGGCATAGGTGAGCCCGGCCAGGGCCCGCAGCTCGATGGTGGTCACATCGTCGAAGACGCGCCGGCCGTTGGGGAAGCCGGCCACGTCGCCACCCAAAAGGCCCAGGAGGCTGGGGTTGCTGCTGGGCGCGTACGCCACGTTCAGGCGGAGAAGGTCGGACTGGGTGCTTCCGGTGTAGTTCTGGAAGCCCGTGACCACCCCCGCCGGCAGGCCGGTGAGCAGGATGGCCACGATGTCGGCGCGGGAGGCTCCCGACTTGTTCAGCGCGGCCAGATTGGGGAAGACGTCGGGATAGAGGGTGGGCAGAAGGGAGGCCAGCGCGGGGTGCTCATAGTCGGCAGCGAACTGGCTGTCGTCCTGCGGCATCCGGGAGTTCCAGGAGTCCTTGAACCCCATGCCGATCAGCACCTCGTTCACCAAGGGGTTGCCGAGCCGGGAGATCTGCGAGTAGGGGCCGACCGTCTGGGTGATCCCGCCGGACTCCAGGGTGACCTTCTGGCGCAGCGAACGCGCCCACACCCCGATCGTCGACCGGGGGTCGGTCGGCGAGCTGCCGCTGTAGTTGCCCTGCAGCAGCTGGGTCTTGGGGACCTGGATGGCGATGGTGTGGACGTTCTTGCCCGCCCCGGAGTTCACCCCCGGAGTCGCGCTTCCGCCCCCCAGCCACACCTCCTGGAACGGCCGCAGGTCGCCCAGGTTGAAGATGGCCCCGAGGTCGACGTAGAAGCCCTCGGCGCGCTGGCCGGCGAAGATCTTGGTACCGGGCGCAGCCGCCGGAGCGTAGATCGCGGCCGAGGCGAGCGCGGGGTAGTTGGGGATCGACACCGGTCCGATGTTGCACGGAGGGCAGGGGACGTGCGTCCCCAGGGTGGTCACGGAGGGCTCCATCCCGTTGCTGTAGTCGACGACCCGGCGCACGGTGTAGAACTGGGGACGGTTCCAGTTGGCGTCGCTCAGAGAGCTGATCGGGCCGGTGTTGTAGAGGAAGATGTTGTCGTTCCTGACCTCGGTCTCGAACAGGAACTGGTAGATGATGTTGGCGTTGCCGTCACCGGTCTGGTCGATCACGATCTCGTAGAGGACGTCGTTGCCGAACTCGTAGAAATTCGGCCCCCCGCCGGGCTCCTCCAGGGGGATGAAGTTGGCGATGATGGTGACGGTGCTGGGATCGTCGGGGCTCACGAACGCGTAGACATCGGTGTTGTCCGCCACCGGGTCCTTGGCGATGCTCGGAGCTTCGCGGTGCGATGACATGGTTATCTCCTAATCAATTGCGGCTGGATTCTGCAGCCGGCCTAGCGCGATGCCCGGAGCAGTTCGCGCGCCAGCGCGGGGTTGTGATAGGTCACCTCCCTGGTGCCCGACATCAAGGTGATGTCACCGGTGTTGGCGTCGCTGATGTGCGCCACCACCGGCCCTTCCTGGGAGACCCGCCCCATCGGCACCGCGGGGGTGACCTTGCTGGGCTTGGCTCCGTTGCGAAGGAAGCTGGGCACGGTGGCGGCCACGCCGACCGCAGCCGCGCCGACTCCAGCTCGCTTCAGGAACGTGCGTCGTGTTACGGGGTCCATCCTTATCTCCTCTGCTCCGAAATTGACCAGCGCGGTGAGCCGCGCCCTGTGTGCGGGATTGGGACCCGGCCCGCCCGGGATCCGGACTGCTGGCGGTGCACTCGCCCCGACGCGGTATACGGGTGAGCGGCTGCGGCGGATCAAACGGGCGGGGATCGGCGGCCACCGCGTGCTCCGCCACGGACCCGCTTCCATCGCCTGGGAGAGCCCCAGGGACGGTCCGGTGCGCAGCAGGCGTTGGAGCCGGTTTGGACGGCCCCCACCCTTGGCCCCGGGCGCATACTGGGTCGCTCGGCCAGGTGTGTCAGCCGGACCCAATGGAGGAGGAGATGGAGTCGGAGCTATTTCCGTTCACCGCCCACAACATCCAGCTTCCCGATGGGACCCTCACCCGTCCCGGCGTCCCCACGACCGCCCAGGAACCGGTGACCAGGGCGGTGCTGCGCACCCTCGACATCTTCTTCCCGCCGGCTGCGCGCACCCAGGCCTCCATCGTCGACCTGGGCTGCCTGGAGGGAGGCTACACGGTCGAGTTCGCGCGAGCCGGCTTCCAGGCCACCGGACTGGAGGCGCGCCAGCTGAATTACGCCCGCTGCCAGTTGGTGGCGGCGGAGCTGGGCCTGGGCAACCTGCAGTTCGTGCGCGACGATGCGCGCAACCTGGCCAACTATCCCCTCTTCGACGTCATCTTCTGCAGCGGCCTGCTCTACCATCTCGACCGGCCGGCCACCTACCTGCGCCTGCTGGCGCAGCGGTCCCGAAGGCTCCTGATCCTGCAGACCCACTACTCTCTGCCGCGGTCCGTGCCGCCCCAGTTCCAGCTGTCGGAGCTGGTGCAGCACGACGGTTACTGGGGACGCTGGTACCGGGAGTTCTCCGATGATCCAGATCCGGGTGAGGTCGAGGCATCCAACTGGAGCAGCTACGGCAATGCGCGCTCGTTCTGGCTGGAGCGCAACCACCTGCTCCAGGCGATCCGGGACGCCGGATTCCAAACCGTCTACGAGCAGCTGGATTTCGTGAGCAACAACGTCACCGACCGCTACATCGAGGAGCAGCACCGCAGTCTGTTCGTGGCGGTGCACTGAGTCCCGTCGAAGCGGTCGGGCCATGGCGGCGGCTGCGCGCGCGCTGGAGGGGCGTGGCCCCGTTTGGCCGGCGCCTTCCCGTGCGCCCACAGAGCACCGAAGAGCGTTGGGCGGCTGCCTCTATCATGACCGCCGTGGAGGCAGTGGTGGGGGCTTCGGAGGTCGAACCGGCCAGGGTGCAGATCCAGGTCGTCCTGTACCACTCCACCCGCTGGTTGTCCCGGCTGCTGACCGGCCTGCGCCGGCTGGCGCCGCCTCCCGGAGGGATGGTGATCCGTTTTTACGACAACAGCCCCGATCCAAGGACCGAGTCGGCGATCGCCGACTCGAGGCTCAGCGCCACCTACCAGCCCTCTCCCGCCGGCAATCTCGGGTTCGGCCCAGCCCACAACCGACTGGCCGCCGAGGCACCCCCTGGCTGCGAGTACCTGGTGTTTCTCAATCCGGATGCCCTACCTCAATGGGATTGCCTCGAGGAGCTGGTCCACACCGCAGACCGCGCGCCCCGGGCGGGCCTGGTCGAGGCGGCGCAGTTCCCGATCGAGCACCCCAAGGCCTAC
>JAKAWF010000371.1:2092-3799 GCA_021817025.1 bacterium | reverse complement strand
GAACGCGAGCACGCTCTTCTTCAGAAAGCTCGGTCACGTCCTGCCGCACGACTGACCAAGCGGCCGCGGACACATCCTCGAAGGAAGAGTCCGGGGTAAGCCTCAGAATCTCTGCCATCGCGTTTACCTCCTAACCGCTGCACGGGCACGCGCGATGGGATTTCGGCTGGCGACCGGGGTGCCGCGCTTCGGCCCGACCGCATGGCCCCCCCGGAGGTGCTCTACTCCGGGGAAGTACGGGTACTCGGCCATCGCCTTGAGGCGAGGGTCCGCCCAATAGCGGCGCTGATCGACGAAGAAGGGATGCTCCGAGCCGACGAGACACAGCACCTGCCCCTCGCCGAGCATCCGGAAGGCACCCACGTCGAGCATCTGCTCCGTGCCCTGGCTGTAGGACTGGCTCTGCCCGCCCGCCGCCCTTGTGGTCGAGACCTGGGACACGTGGCGCGAGCCCGCAAACTTGGTGAAGTACTCCGCGGTCTTGTCGTCGGCGATCCCGTCGAGAGCCACTCGGACCTGGTGGTTGTTGAAGATGGTCCCGGCCACGTCCTGACCGTACCGCTTTTCGATCTGGGAGAAGTCCTGCCAGAGGCTCATGATCCTGATTCCCAAGCCACGGCAGGTCGAGATCAACTTGTCGAAGTCCGGCAATGGGCAAATGTTCGCCATCTCGTCGAAGATGAAGAGCAATGGGGGATCGGGAAGCGTCTCACCGTTGGTGGCCATGATGTTGAGGGTCCGCCAGATCTCCATGACGACAGACACGTTGAGCGGTGCGACCTGCTCCTGGGCTTCCCCAGGCGCCACGACATAGAGCGTGTTGGGCCCACTCAAGAACTCGCGGACATCGAAGTTGGGACGGCCAGCGTTCGCCGAGTCCAGGACGTTCGGGTTGAGCCAGATCTCCATCGCCTGCCGAGCCATGGAGCTCATGGATTCGAACTGCTTGGGATTGGTGCGAAGGGCCCGCATCAGGATCTCCCATGCGGCCCTGCGCTGGGTCGGGTCCTCGATCCGCGAGGGGGAACTGCCGGCCGGGATCATGAACCGCTCGGGGTCGGCTTCCTCGAACTGCGCGGCGTACCACTTGGCGAACTCGTTGCGGCCTTCGTCCCCTCCGATGATCTCGATGGGGGTCCAGAAGTCGTCGTTGTTCACCCAGTTTCGCAGCGCCTGCATGTCAGCTTCGGCCCATGCAGCAGCGCAAAGGTAGGCGGCGAGCAGGCTGTCCCTGGCGTTGGTCCACCATTGGAACTCACCATCGCCAGCCGGCTTGTCACTACCGGTCCCCACACCGATCCACTTGCCCCGCCGCAGGCACAGCATGACGTCCTTGCAGCCCTCGATCGGGTTGAAGTTGGCCCGGGTCGAGTAGAAGGGCATCGAGTTCGTCGGATCGTAGAACTGGACGCTGCCGAGCTGCTGGCGCCGCCCGACTGTGGCCTCCACCACGTCGCCCTTGACCGAGAAGATGACCGTCGGACCGAGGTGCTCCAGTCCGGCGGGAATGGCGAAGCTGGTCGACTTCCCCTTTCCCGTGGGCCCAAGGACGATCATGTGGCTGTCCTTGGGGACCGCCACCAGCCTGCGCTGGTAGAGACCCATTACCATGCGGCCGGCCGGATTGACCTTCGAGACGAAGTAGCTGCGCAGGTCCCGAGCGGTCGCCCACCGGGCGCCCCCAGGCTCAGCCCTGCGTCGCTTGCC
>JAKAWF010000371.1:0-2082 GCA_021817025.1 bacterium | reverse complement strand
CTCCGAGGCCAGCGACCCCAATGTTCGGGAGCCCACCTCGCCAGTTGTAGATGGCCAGACCGGCTGCGGCCGCCACGACCGCTACAAGGCCAATGGCGACGAGCCAGAACACGAGAATGTTCATCGGGCGTGTGATCCCTTCCAGGTTCCACCAGGTGAGGGGCAGCTTGGGAAGCCGTTTGCCCGCCGCGCCGATCGAGGGCGCGAAGACCCGGACTATGTTGTGAATGAACTCGGTGAACCCGGCTCGCGGTGCACCACCCGCAACTGCCGCGGCCAACCACCCAAGCGCCCACGCACCCACCACGACCCCCAACACCGCCGCGGCCATGAGCGTGATGTCACGGTCTTCCTTGTGACCTCCGGCGCGAGGCGCCGTCTGAAGCGGCAAGCTAGCTCCCTTTACGAGTCCCAGCAGTAGGCGTGGGGATAGTGGTCCATAAAGCTAAGCCTACCTGCTGCGTACTGACATATCCGCGACATCACGGGAGGCCGAGAGGGAGCGGCACGGGAGCGGCGCCTCCCACAGTGGGAATGGCAGTCCTAACCCCATCCGAGTAGGTCCGGAGCCATTCCTGCATACCGCCACGCTGGACCAAGCGGTCCCGAGCTCCGTAGGTCGTGTGGCCGAGGACGAAGGAGCACTTCTCCGAGGTCCTAGTGGTGGTGCAAAAGCCAGAGAAGGCGGTCGAGCCGAGAGAACCGTCCGCTGCGCTCAGGGTGATTCCTCGCGACGGCGTGGAGATGATGACCACGGCTCCCCCTGAATAGACTCCAGGGGCCTGCGCGGGAAGCACTAGGTTCCCAACTTGATACCCGTTGGCAGTCAGACCAGCCGCAACCGGAGATGGCGAGCTCGCGAGTAGCGCCCCAGCAGCCATGGCGACCAGCCCCGCCAAGAGCCCGAGCAGCTCGGACATCCGCCAGCTGCCTGCCCGCACGGGTCGGTGTGACCCGCGCACAAAGCGGTCGCTGCCAGGAGCAAGCCATATGGCGCCCTTACGAGTTAACGGCTGGGGCGAGGAGTCGGCCGTGACGGTCCGATCTCCGCCCGCAGCACCTTCTCGATCCATGTTATCCCTGGGTCGGTTTCCAGAACGAACGTGATCTCAACAGGGGACACCTCCCCTGGGTATGGGGCAAGAGGGCGACGGTCGCCGTCTAGGCGTTGGGCCTTGTGCGCGACCGTGGCTGTGATCACGACTGGAGCGCCGGGATCGCTCAGCCCGGTGAGCCTCGCCGGGAAGTCGGTCTCCCGAAAGTCATAGCGTTCCCCGCTCATCACGAACGGCCCACAGGCCTTCACGATCATGTGTACCACGGTCGGCTTGCAGAACCGCTCAAAGTCCGTGGGCCTCGACGTGAGCAAGTTGCGCCAGCCGACCATCCACTGCTCGAAGAGAGCGTCGGCCCTCTCCTTTCGGAGGGTGAAGCGCTTGACCTCCTCCGTCATTCCCGCGCTCTTGCTCGTCATAGATAGCGGTCTCCGCTGGCGAAGGAGAGGATGGCCGCCTCGGTCACCGCCCGGTATGCCTGGGCGAGTGCGTTCGAGATCGAGGTGAGGCTCTGGTGGCGCGCCCCAGCCACCATCACGCGGGCGTTGTAGGGGATGGGGTACAGGGCCGCGCCCAGCCCTTCCAGCGCCGCCTTCGCGTTCCTCACCTCCGGGTCTCTCTCCACGGTTGGGTCCGGAGGCACGATGTAGGGCACCAAGACAGGCTTCCCGCCTGGGGCATCCAGAGGGCCGAACAGGGAGATCAGCGACGCTATGTACTGGTAGGCGTCTGGCAGCGACGAGGTCGGGTTCAGGTCGGTGGGAACCACGATCACGTCAGCCACTCCGAGCCAGTGCAGAGAGGCGGTCGCGGCTGGCCCTCCGTCGATGCTAGGGGAGACGTTGGCCAGGTCCACCACAGTGAACCGGTACTGCAAGCGCAAGTAGTCGGCGAACCGGACGATCTCAGCACGCGTGTACTCGACCGCCCCCGGCCGCTCCGGATAGAGGGCGACCGACTCGGTAAGCGCCTTGATCGCATCAGGCGGAACTTGGTTGTTCACCAGGGCGGCCACGACTGAGCGGAC
>JAKAWF010000370.1:3430-3812 GCA_021817025.1 bacterium | reverse complement strand
GGCCAGGTGACTGGCATCGGTGTGGTCCTGCTTCACCCGCTGGGTCCTGAAGGCGTTCACGCCCAATGGATGGGCCAGGTGCACCCTGGCCCCGACCTCCTGGCAGGCGTCCACTGCCCAGTACCAGCCGTAGGTGGCCTCCAGCACCACCTCCGGGTCGGGGCCGGCCGCTGCCAACAGCCCCTGCAGCTTCTCCGGGTCGTTCTCGATCCGGTCGCTCGAGAGCACTTGGCCCTCGGCGTCCATCCTGACCACCACCGACCGCCGTCGGTGAAGGTCGATTCCGATGTACTCTGGGTGGGTCATCTGGGGGTCTCCCTCCCTGCGGGCTGTTACAACACCCCGAGTGTCGCCCACTCAGGGAAGCCTCGGGGTGTGGAGA
>JAKAWF010000370.1:0-3420 GCA_021817025.1 bacterium | reverse complement strand
CCTTCGCTTTCATCCCATCAACGGATTGCAGCTGCTGAGCACGGGACGGCAGCACGCCCCCAGCCCCGCGGGGTGTTTAACACAGCCGGCATGGTGTAAACTCCAGCGCTGATGGTCTGCCCATGCCTTTGGCGAGGGTCCGTCGAGGCGGACGAGCGCGGTTTGGGGTTGGGCATTGGTGGTGGGCGAAGCGGGGGCTCAAGGCTTGGCTGATCGCTCCGGGCCGCTGCTGGCGGCCCACCAGTTCTTCCGCCAGGGACAGGCTTCAGCCGAAGGCTGGAGCCAGCTGGTGGCCAAGTCGCGAGAGTGGGAGTCCTTCTATCGTGATCGGTGGCAGCATGACAAAGTGGTGCGTTCAACTCACGGAGTCAACTGCACCGGTTCGTGTTCCTGGAACGTCTACGTCAAGGACGGCCTGATCACCTGGGAGAACCAGGCGGTCGACTATCCCTCGCTCGGGCCCACCATGCCGGAGTACGAGCCGAGGGGATGCCCCCGAGGTGCCTCGTTTTCGTGGTACACCTACTCACCCTTGCGGGTTCGCTACCCGTACGTTCGGGGGAGCCTTCTAGAGCTGTTCCGGACGGCGAAGGAGCATGAGCACGATCCGGTGTCCGCCTGGGCGTCGATCGTGGAGAATCCGGAGGCGGCAGGCCTCTACAAGTCCCATCGGGGCAAGGGGGGGTTCGTGCGTGCTACCTGGGACGAGGCGGTCGAGATGATCGCGGCAGCGCACGTCTACACGATCAAGAAGTACGGGCCCGACCGGGTAGCCGGCTTCTCGCCGATCCCGGCCATGTCGCAGGTGTCGTACGCGGCTGGAACCCGGTTCCTCTCCCTGATCGGAGGGGTGATCCTCAGCTTCTACGACTGGTATGCGGACCTGCCGCCAGCGTCACCCCAGGTGTTTGGCGACCAGACCGATGTCCCAGAGTCCGGCGATTGGTGGAACGCGGGGTACCTGGTGATCTGGGGTACCAACCTTCCGATCACCCGGACGCCGGACGCCCACTTCATGACCGAGGCGCGCTACCGCGGGCAGAAGGTGGTGGTGGTCTCTCCGGACTACTCCGACCACGTCAAGTTCGCTGACCATTGGCTTCCCGCTCAGCCGGGCACGGACGCGGCGCTGGCGATGGCCATGGGCCACGTGATCCTGAAGGAGTTCTACGTCGACCGCCAGGTTCCATATTTCCAGGCCTACGCCCGGCAGTTCACCGATCTGCCGCTTCTGGTCACCCTCGATCAGCGGTCTGATGGACTCGTTCCGGGACGCTTGTTGCGCGCATCCGACCTTGAGTCCGGAGCCACCGAGGAGCTGCCGGACTGGAAGTTGGTCGTGTTGGACGAGGGGACTGGCACCCCGGCTATCCCGAGCGGGTCGGTGGGGCATCGCTACCAGACCACCAAGGGCCGCTGGAACCTTGAGCTCGGGGAGCTGCGCCCCGCTCTCTCCGTTTTCGAGTGGGCCACTGAGCGCCTCGAGGTTAGGCTCCCTCGTTTCGATATAGGTGGTGGGGAGGGGGGTGGGGAGCTCGTTCGGGGTGTACCGGTGATGCGGGTGGGGGGTCGGCTGGTGACCACCGTTTACGACCTCATGCTGGCCCAGTACGGAGTCCCCAGGGCAGGACTGCCAGGGAAGTGGCCCCAAGACTACGGCGATCCTGAACCCTGTACCCCGGCGTGGCAAACGGAGATCACCTCGGTCGAGGCGCAGCTGGTCACGCGCATCGCTCGGGAGTTTGCCCGCAACGCGGAGCTGACCGAGGGGCGCTCCATGATCGCGATGGGGGCTGGGACCAATCATTGGTTTCATTCCGATCTGATCTACCGGACCTTTCTCTCTCTCCTTTTGCTGTGCGGCTGCGAGGGGCGCAGCGGCGGGGGCTGGGCCCACTACGTCGGTCAGGAGAAGGTGAGGCCGTTCACAGGCTGGCAAACGATGGCGTTCGCCCTGGACTGGGTGCGGCCCCCGAGGCATCAATCCGCGACTCCTTACCTCTACCTTGCGACCGATCAGTGGCGGTATGAGGGCTACGGTCCTGAGGAGCTGGCTTCCCCGCTCGGTCGCGGCCTGTTTCGCGGCCGTCAGTTCGCGGACTGCTACGTCCAAGCGGGCCGCATGGGGTGGCTCCCAGCCTATCCCAGCTTCGATGAAAACCCCTTGGACATCGTCGACAATGCCCGCCGCGAGCGACGGGACCCGGCCGAGTATGTCCTCCAGGGGCTGAGAGAGGGGCGGCTGCATTTTGCGGCAGAGGACCCCGATGATCCGGGCAACTTTCCGAGGGTGCTCACGGTCTGGCGGGCGAACCTGCTCGGCTCATCCGGGAAGGGGCACGAGTACTTCCTCAAGCATCTGCTGGGCACCACCGACCCGGCGGTGCGGGCGGAGGAGAGCCCTCCCGAGCTGCGACCTCAGGAGGTCCGTTGGCACGAAGAGCCTCCGCGGGGCAAGCTCGATCTCCTCACCACCATCGACTTTCGGATGACCTCGAACGGCCTCTTCTCTGACGTGGTACTGCCAGCCGCCACCTGGTACGAGAAGTACGACATCTCGTCGACCGACATGCATCCCTTCGTGCACAGCTTCAACCAGGCGATCCCACCGCCATGGGAGGCGAAAACGGACTGGGACGCCTTCAACCGTATTGCTGCCGCCTTTTCGAAACTGGCCGAGAGCCACCTGGGTGTCAGGCAGGACCTGGTCGCCGCCCCACTGCTGCACGACACCCCCGATGAGATCGCCCAGCCGATGGGCCTCGTGCTGGACTGGACCAAGGGGGAATGTGAGGCCATTCCCGGCCGCACCATGCCCAAGTTGTTGGTGGTGGAGCGGGACTACAGAGCAGTCGCCGAAAAGATGACGGCGATCGGCCCTCTCCTCGAAGAACTCGGCAGTCAGACCAAGGGTGCTGCCTGGAAGCCTGTACCCGAGATCCAGGAGTTGAGGGAGAGGAACGGCACGGTCCATGGTGGGGTGGCGGACGGCAGGCCAAGATTGGAGCGCGCCGAGCATGTCGCGGAGGCCATCCTGACCCTGTCGGGGACATGTAACGGCCGGCTCGCAGTGGAGGGGTTCCGTTCCCTTGAGGAGCAGTGCGGGATCCCGCTCAGCGACCTGGCGGCCTCCCGCGAGGCGGACCGGATCACCTTCAAAGACATCCAGGTTCAGCCACGCACCGTTATCACCTCCCCGGAATGGTCGGGGATTGAGGCGCACGACCGGCGCTATTCCCCGTTCACGATCAACGTTGAGCGGGCCAAGCCGTGGCACACCCTGAGCGGCCGCCAGCACTTCTACCTGGACCACGAATGGATGCTTGAGCTGGGTGAGGGGTTACCCATATTCAAACCGCCATTGAACTATCGCCTTCACTTCGGCGACCAGCAGATCGGCCAGGCCGGGCGGCTGGAGGT
>JAKAWF010000369.1 GCA_021817025.1 bacterium | reverse complement strand
CCTTGCTCGTCGGGCCAGCGGAGGGATCGGCAACCTGCTTCCACCGGAGGCCCGGCGCCTCGCGCGGTACCCGTACCTGGGCAGCGGGTTCCTGATCGCTACGGCGGCACTGCGCACTCTGGGCGGGTTTGCGGAGGATCCGGCACTGGAGGGCCTCGAAGATCACGACTTCTGGTGCAGGTTCGCCGAACGGGGATTGAGCTCAGCGATGGTAACAGAGATCCTCATCACTTCCGTGGCACTGGGTGTGGACGAAGTACGGCCCATTGACCTTGATCCGAGCTACTGTTGGCAAGTGCTGCGCCGGCGCAGTCCGGGGGTGCACAGGTATCTGCCGAGGGAGCTTGCATCCTCCAGCTACTAGCAGGGTGTTGAAATTCGATTCCCGTTAGGGGGGAGGGGCTGGTAGGCTGGTGCGGGGTCGATTTGGCGAGGTGCCGGAGAGAGTTGGATGCGTGGCAGTACCTCCCGCCAGGTGACGATGCTGGGGTGGATCGACCCTGAGGAGCTGATTCCCGACGGTCACCCGATCCGGAGGATCAGGCCGCTGGCGGAGGCAGCGCTCCGAGATCTGGAGCCGACCTTCGAGGGCTTGTACGCCCAGATTGGGCGGCCCTCAATCCCGCCCGAACATCTGCTCAAGAGCTGTCTGCTGATGGCGCTGTACTCGATCCGCAGCGAGAGACAGTTCTGCGAGCGGCTGCAGTACGACCTGCTCTTCAAGTGGTTCCTGGGGCTGAACGTGGAGGACGAGCCCTTCGACCACTCCAGTTTCGCCAAGAACCGCAGGCGGCTGTTGGAGCACAGGGTGAGTCGGCAGTTCTTCGACGCGGTGGTGCGGCAGGCCCGGCGGCGGCATTTGCTCTCCTCGAGCCACTTCACAGTGGACGGCACATTGCTGGAAGCCTGGGCGTCGATGAAGAGCCTGCGGCCGCGGGGTCAGGAGGACGACCCTGGTGACGGCAACGGCTACACCCCCAGCAATCCGGATGTCGACTTCAAGGGCCAGCGCCGGAGCAACCAGACCCACTACTCGCCGACCGATCCGGAGGCCATGATGGCCCGTAAGGGGATGGGCAAGGAGACCAAGATGTGCTTCTCGGAGCACGTGCTGATGGAGAACCGGCACGGGCTGGTGGTGGACTTGGAGCTAACCAAGGCGAGCGGGACCAGCGAGCGGGAGGCCGCCTCGCGGATGCTCAAGCGGATGCGTCAGCGGGTGGGGCGTCGTCGATGCACCCTGGGAGCGGACAAGGGCTACGACACGCCCGACTTCCTCCAAGCGGGTCAGCAGTTGCGAGTCACGCCCCATGTGGCCCGGCGGGAGAGCTTCTGGGGGAGTGCGCTGCTGGCCAAGCTGGCGCCCACCCCGGACTACCAGGTGAGTCAGCGGAAGCGCAAGCGGGTGGAGGAGATCTTCGGCTGGACCAAGACGGTTGGAGCGGGCAGGAAACTCCGCTACAAAGGGGTCGAACGCAACCGGCTCTGGGCGGAGATGACCATGGCAGCCTACAACCTGGTCAGGATGGGCAAACTGGTGGGGGTAGCATCTTGAGGAGCATGGACGACGGCCGGCCGGCCCTTCCCAGACGGCATCCGGACCTCACCCGAGCGGTGCCGGGAACCGAACAAACCCCGACAACCTCGCTAAATTCCACTCCGCCAAGTCTGCCGCGGAACTTGGCCGCTTAGTTCAACACCCTGCTAGCGCAGCGCATCAACGGTCGTCCTCGTGCCTACAATCCCACTGCCGACCCAGTCCGAGGCGATTCCCGGGCCACTCTTCCCGCCACGCCCTAGTCCTGCCACGGGGTTGACGGCCCGGCCAGCCCCCCTGTCAGCGACGCCTCACCGGCCCCCAAGCACACCCCTCTCAACATCTGATCGGTGGCGTCAGGCTACCGGCGCCACCCATGGCCTCAAGACCCCTTCGCCTCCGGTGGCTTGACCGCCGCAGGCTTCAACGATGACACCGTAGCCTTCGCGATCAAGACGCCGCGCCCCGGGCGACCTCACGTGGCGCCCACCTACCCAGTCGCCCCTCCCACCTCCCCGCGGCAACGTTGACGGCTCCAAGAGCTAAGCCTGAGGCTGTGAAAGGCGCGGCCGGCGCCGCTCGCGCTTAGGCCGGGCACGGCCGTCACCATCTGCCGCCACCGTCTATAGTATGCCGCAATGTTCCGGCACGGGCGCCCGCCACGGACAGCAATTGACCGGAAGGCGACTACGACCACCTCTATCCTCCTTCCGACGCTTCTCGGGCAGACCAAAATGCCGCCCAACGAAGCAGTGGCCCCCGGCGAGCGGATGCCGACCGAAGACCTCCCCGGATACTTCGCGACCGGGCAGTCGGCGCTGAAGGCGGTGCAGTTAGCGCAGTTGGCTGCCCGCAAACCTGGCTTTGTGTCGATTCTTGACATGGCTTGCGGGCACGGACGGGTTCTTCGCTGGCTCCAGGCAGCCTTCCCTGACGCGCGCTTGACGGCATGCGACCTTCTCCGTGACGGCGTCGACTTCTGTGCCAGCACCTTCGGCGCGAAGCCCGTGTATTCGATCCCGACACCGTCTTCAGAGATGTTTCCTGACCGATACGACCTGATCTGGGTGGGTTCGTTGCTTACCCATCTCGACGCCGACCAGTGGGTCAATTTCATCAAACTCTGGCACGACGTGCTGGCGCCTGACGGGTTGTTGGTGGTGACAACGCACGGCGAACTGGTCGCTGAGAGGATGCGCAACGGCAACCACTACGGATATCTCCCCCCGTCGATTGCTCGGACGTTACGCACCTTTCATCATGCAGGCTTCGCGTTTCTCGAGGCCAGTACCGACCAGATCGACTACGGGATCAGCCTCGCCAGGCCCGAGTGGGTAATCAGGCGGTTCTTGACATACCCAGATTTCCGAGTAGTCCTCTTGACCGAGGCGCTGTGGGCCAACCACCAAGACGTAGTGGCCGTGGTCAAGCGCCCCCTCGACGGCCGGGTCGCGGAGCGTCCGGACTGAATCCGCCTGCACCCGCCGGCTGGGTAGAAGTGGCCGTCGGAGGTTAGACAAGCGAGAGACGCTCAATGCCGAGATAATTGGTGCTGCAGACCCGCCAATCGGCCCCACCGAAGGAGCACCTTTTCGATGCTGCCATCATCCCACACTCTGGATCCTCTGCTGGTGGGGTTCGACGCCCCCACCCGCGCAGCCCATCGGAAATGGGGGCTACAGCGGCACGGTCGGAATGGTGCACCGCGACCTGGTAGGTGACGGGTAGGTCGGTGCCCGGGTAGGTGCTCCAGCCTGGCTTGTCAGTGTTTACTGACCAGGCCGGGCCAAGAGCAGGACACTGGCAGTGACAGTTAGCTCGCGCTACTGGTGGCCGCCTGCAGTAGCTGGTCCAACTCGGATCGGTAAGGCCGCAAGAACACAGAGTCCCCGTCAGATCCTACTCCGGAGGTTGTGGCCCACCTCAGCAAACTCAGGGCAAAGGGCACCGATCGGCGCGGAAACGCCGCCTGCAGGTCGCCTCGACTCTCATAGATTGTCGAGAGGATCGCCCAGGCCCGTGCATCCGATCGGGACCGCCGGAGTAGCTGTTCCACGGATGGCGGCGCCTCCAGGCTGCGCGCGAGCGCTCCACCCGGGACGACCCCCAAGCGAGCGTCGACCGAGGCAGCCGGCGTGCCAAAAATGCTCAGGTGGTACCGCTCAAGGACGTTCACTTGGGCCGGGAGGAATGGGCCCGGATACGGGTAGACGAAGTCCTGCACCAACGACGGTGGCGCGCGATCGAGATTCACGACCAAGTCGGCCGCCAAAAGGCGCGCGGA
>JAKAWF010000029.1 GCA_021817025.1 bacterium | reverse complement strand
CTGCGTAGCCTCGACCACGGCCCGCTTGACCACGCGCCCGGTGTCGCGGGCGGTCGTGTTGCCTGGCACCTGGTTTGTCTCGGCGTTCGCTCTTCTGGGTTGGGGCGTCGCCACGGTCCAGCCCATGTTCTTGGGCTTTCTCAGCGTCCAAGTACTGGTCTTCGGAGTCCTCTTCTGGCGGGGGGCCCGGAGTGTGTGCAGGTGGGAGTCACAAAGCGGCTCCAGACTTCTGATGGCGGTCCGGCTGGGCGCCGACCGATCGGACTTCCTCGTCCAGACCGGCTGTGACCTCAACGGGGATCGCGCCCCGTAACTGCAGTCGGCTGCACTCGAGACCACCCCGAGGGCAACCCGGCTCGACCGAAGCACGGCCAGCGGTGCCGCAACCTGGACGGCGACCACGCCCCGGGCGACCTCTTCGGCGGCCGCCAGCCGCGATCGGCTCGAACCGACCCCACTGATCGGAGTTCGGAGTGCCGAGTTGGGCGCCCTCTGCGTGTAAGGGTGCGCCCTCGGCTTCCGCGCCCCCAAAGGGCTCGCCGAGGCTTTTGAGCCAAGGGAGAGAGCATTGGACCTCCGGAAGAAGATGTGAAGCCAGGCCGAAATCCTCCGGCAGAGACTTCGATAGGGGTGGTCGCCACCGACTTGAGATCAAAATGGCGTGCTTCCCCGCTGTCTTTATTGGGGAGTGCGAGCTTGGCGGTTCGAGTCCGCCCGCCTCGACCACCGCCGGCGGGAGCGCTGGCCCGCGCCCGGCCGCACCGCCTCCGCCTTCAGCGGATCCCGGCGAACAGGTCGGTCTCGGGCAGCTGTCCTCCGGTCCGGTCCCGGGCCCGTATGAAGTGCTCGCGGGACAAAAACTGGTGGACCACCTCCTCCGGGAAGCGGAGGAAGAAGGCGTTGTCGGCCTGGCTGGCATGGGCACGTAGGGCCGCCAGCTTGGTGTCCACGTCGCGGGCGACGTCCACCACCGTGGTGACCAGGGCGTCGTCCACCCCAAAGGGCGGGTTCTCCGGATCCATGGCCTCCCCCAGGTCTCCAAGGTCAACCCCCATCTCCCGAACGCGCTGGGCCGCGGCGGCCACGGCCGAGCGCGGGATGGCCGTGTAGTACACCTTGGCCGGGATGCCGGTGGCGGTGGCGGCGGCCACCGCCAACTGGTGGGTTCGGACGTGATCGGGGTGCCCGTAACCCCCTGACGGGTCGTAGGTGACCAGCACCTGGGGCCGCTCCTCCCTGATGATTTCAGCCAGCCGCTGGACCTCCTCCTCCAATGGGGCCCCGGTCAGCGACCCTGGCCGCCCGTTCTGGGCCCACCCCTCCATCCCGGAGTCCAGGTAGCCCAGCTGCTCCAGCCTGGAGACCTCCAGGATGCGACAGGACTCCAGCAGCTCGCGCCGGCGGATGGCGCGCACCTGGCTCTCGTCGTGGCCCGCGGCATCGGGCTTCAGCCCCTCCGGGCCGTCGCCGAGCTCCCCATTGGTGCAGGTGACCAGCACCGTGCGAACCCCCTCTCTGGCGTACCGGCGCAGGATGCCCCCGGTGGAGAGGACCTCGTCGTCCGGATGGGCATGCACCGCCATCAGGGTCAGTTGGGCACCTGCCATCGGCCACAGTCTGCTGGACGAAGGCCGCCGCGTGCCAGCCCGACTAGGGGCTCTGGCCGTGGAGGCGGCTCAGGCCTGGCGCCAGCGCAGCCGGGCCCCGACCCTCGCCACCATCCCCTCCAAGAGCGCGGTGGGGGCGCCCTGCTGGGCCGCCACTCCCACCAGCAGAAGGCTCAGGCCCAGCGCCGCCATGATCCCCAGCTGCTGCTCGCCGGTGAGCGCCGCGGCCCCCAAGGCGAAGGCCGGCTCGGTCGCCATCACCACTGCCGCCGCCTCGGTGGACAGGTGCCGCTGGGCTGCGGCCTGGACGGCGAAGCCCAATGCGGAGGCCCCCAGAGCGGAGAACAGCACCGCCGCTGCCACCCCCACCGAGGGGATGGGTAGGCCGCCCGCGATCGGCAGGGCGGGCACCAGCATCACGGCCACCAGAAGCAGCTGGGCGCCCCCCAGGGCCGCGGCCGACAGGCTCTCGCCCAGTTGAGCGACCAGCACCACCTGGAGGGCGAACGCGGCTGCGGAGACGACCTCCAAGGCGATCCCCACCACCACTGCCCCGGTCGTCGGCGCACCGGCCGGCGCGGCGCCGTGGCAGACCAGCACGGTCCCCAGGATCGCCAGGGCCGAGCTCAGCACCACCCGGCGATCCGGAGTCCGCCCCGTCATCACCCACTCCCAGGCCGGCGCCAGCACCACGACCAAGCTGGTGAGGGTGGCGGCCACCCCGGCCGCAGCCCCCAGGGCCAGCCCCGTGGTCTGGGTGAGGTACCCGACGGTCAGGGCGGCTCCCACTCCCACGAGCCTGCCGCGGGGCGCGCTCCTCCAGCGGGGGCGGGTGTGGGGGCGGAGGTGGGCCACCAGCATCAGGGCCAGCCCACCCAGGAGCATGCGCAGGAACAGGAATCCCACCACTGGGTAGGCGGAGACCGCAGTCCGCACCACCACGAAGCTGGCGCCCCAGAGGGCCACCACCACCAGCAGCGCGGCGGCCGCAGCCTGCGGACGGCTGAAGCGCGTACCAGCTATCCTTCGTGCGATAGCGCGCAGCTCCCATACCTGATTCATTACCATGACCTGAATCTATCCATGGCGCCGGGGGTACTGCAAATGGACCGAAGAAAATTCGAAGGCGCCTCTCCGCTGGCGGAGCTGGACGAAAGCGATTCGAAGATCCTGCGTGCGCTCCAGGCCAACGCCCGCACGACGCTGGCGGAGGTGGGCCGAGAGGCGGGCCTGGCCCCGTCCTCGGTGCACGAGCGGCTGCGCCGCCTGCAGCGGGACGGGGTGATCCGGGGTTGGACGCTGGACCTGGATCCGGGGGCACTGGGGCGGCCGGTGACCGCCTTCGTGGGGGTCGAGGCCGATGTCACCGGGGGCACCCTGGCGGGCCGCCTCCGGCAGCGACGTGAGATCGACGAGTGCCACGACATCGCCGGCGACCTCTCGTTCTTCCTCAAGGTCCGCACCGCCGACACCGAGGCGCTGCTGGCCCTGGTCGACTGGATCCGGGAGCTGCCGGGGGTGAGGCAGACCAGGACCACGGTGGTCCTGAAGACCGAGTTCGAGCGCCAGGTCTGGCTCGGGCCGCCGAGAGGTCCGGGCTAGGTGCTCAGTGCCCGGTGAAGCGCGGCGGCCGGCGCTCCCGGAAGGCCGCCAGTCCCTCTTGGAAGTCTGCGGTCTGAGCCGCCTCCTGTTGGAAGAGAGCCTCCCGCTCCAGCTGGGTGCCGAGATCCGAATCCAAGGAGTCGTGGATGAGCCGCTTGGTCATCCCCAGGGCCAGAGTGGCCCCCTGGGCCAGCTTCTGGGCGACCTCCATCGTCTGCTCCCAAAACGACTCGGGCGGGAAGACCGCGCCCACCAGCCCCACCGCCAGCGCCTCCTCAGCGGTGAGCCGCCGTCCGGTCAGGGCCAGGTGCAATGCCCGCCCGGGGCCCAGCAGCCGGGCCAGGAAGTAAGTGGCCCCCGAGTCGGGCACCAGGCCGATCTCGGCAAAGCCGCAACTGAACCAGGCCGTGTTGGAGCAGACGCGAAGGTCCGCCGCCAGGGCCAGCGAGAGCCCGGCGCCGGTGGCCAGTCCGTTGATTGCTGCCAGCACCGGGATCCGAAGCCGCCTGAGCCCCAGGACCAGTGGCGTGTAGCGCTGCCGGATCAGTCCGGCGACGTCGGAGGGCAGCTCGTCCTCGCCCGGCTTGCCCAGGTACTGGCCCGCGCAGAACGCACGGCCGGTCCCGGTGATCACCAGGCAGCGGCACGATGGGTCGCCCTCCACCTGATGCACCGCGGACACCAGTGCCAGCGAAAGGTCGCGGTCCAGGGAGTTGAGCCGCTCCGGACGGTCCAGGATGAGGGTGGTCACCGCCTCGGAGGTCTCCATCCTCAGACCCTGGGATGCCAGCTGCCGTCGATCCGGGTACAGATCCGGTGCCATCCCGCCATTTTCAGCCTCCTGGGCCGGTCCCGGGGGCCAACTGGGAGAACCTTCGAGTGGCGCTCAGATCCTCCGCGGACGAGGCGACTGGGCTGACCTCCGTCGTGGCCTCCGCTCTCGCCCCGTGCCCCACCGCCGGGGCCGCCCAGGAGCTGGTGGCCCCGGGGCTCACCGAGATGGGTGCTGCGAGTTGTGGGACCCGCGTGGCGCCCACTGCCTGATCCGGGGCGGGACCGTGTCCGCCCTTCCGGTGGCGCCAGGTGGCGGTGGGCGTGTTTGGGAGTGCGCTCCTCAACTCTCGGCTGGACCGCTACCTCGCGGTAGCGGGTCGGGCGGGGGTGGCAACGGACCAGGGCGTCGAGGACCGGCTCCTCACCTGGGCCGAACTACTGGCTCGTGTGCCGCAGCTGGCGATCCATCTCGACCCTGGGGCGAACGAGACGGTACTCGCATTAGACCGGCAGACCAAGCTGGCACCCGTCGGGGGAGCGGAGGCAGTCGGAGGAAGCGACGCCGCGGTGCGTTTGGGGCCGTGATGGGAAGTGGGCCAGCCCGCCGCCACCAGCGGGCTGGTAAGGGGGGGGGGGGTGGGCCGGTGCCGGAGGTGGCGCTCTATGCGGTCAAGGCAAGTGCCGGCTGCAGGGTGGAGCCGACCGCGACCAGCGACCGCACCCGGGTTCCGGCTCCCTGGAAGTCCCGCAGTCCGATCGTCGGAAGGTAGCCCTGGGTCCGCGGGAGCAGAGGGCGGGGGAGGAGCTGGAAGGTACAATGCCCTTGGTCTGGGCGACTTAGCCAAGTGGTAAGGCAGCGGTCTGCAAAACCGCGATCCCGGGTTCGATTCCCGGAGTCGCCTCCAGCAGATCGAGATCAGAATGGCTCTTTCCAGACTCTGGTCAGCGGGCTTCACGGGGCGTTGACAGCTACCGTGACAGCTACGTGGCTCAGCGACTGCTCACCGGGTCGCCATCATCCTTCGGCCCCAGGAGTTCCTCGATGGCCCGGGCTGCCTCTTGGTGCATCGCCTCGGTGCTGTGCGAGTAGAGATCGAGGGTGATCCCCACCGTGGCATGGCCGAGCAGATCGGCTGCCACCTTCGGGTGGACCCCTTGGCTGAGCATCAGCGTTGCCGCCGTGTGCCGGAGGTCGTGAAAGCGGATTCGGGGAAGGCCAGCTCGAACCAGCAGGGGGTCGAAATTGCGTTTCACCACGTGGTCACGCTGGAGGGGCCCGCCTACCACGTTGGTGAACACGAGGTCGGAGTCCCGCCACTGATCTCCCGCCATCTCCCGTTCACGCCTCTGCGCCGTCCGGTGGTGTTGGAGGGCGGAGACAGCGATGGGTGTCAGGATTACCTGGCGTCGTGATCGAAGGGTCTTCGGCTCGGTGATCGTGAGGCCAGCTCCCCGAATCCGCTGGAGGCTGCCGGTCACGGCCAGCCTCCCTGCATCAAGATCCACCTCTCGCCAGTGGAGTCCTAACAGTTCGCCTTGGCGCATGCCGGTGGTCACCGCGAGCACCCATACCGCCTCGAGGCGGTCCCCGCGTGCCGTCGCCAACAGGTTGCGAACCTGTGCCGGGCTGAAGGTCTGCATCTCGCGGCGCACCATCCGTGGTGGGTCCACCAAGGCCGCTGGGTTCCGGGCGATGACTCCCCACCGCTCGGCCTGCGCTAGTGCCCTGTGAAGGACCGCGTGGAGATGACTCACGGTGGTGGTGGACAGGCCCTTCTGGAGGGCTTCTGTCAAGCAGAGCTGGATACGCTCAGGGCCGAGTTGGGCGACCTGAACCCGGCCGAGTATGGGCAGTGCGTGGAGGCGGATGAGCTCCTCATAACGTTGCCAGGTTCGAGGCCGGAGCTGGGGCCCGACGGTTTCCAGCCATTCCAGGAGATAGGCCTGGGTGGTCCCCGCCAGACGGGGAGCACGGTCCCCGTGATCTTGAGACTGGAGCAGCTCCCGAAGCTTGCGAGAGGCCTCCGTCCGGGTCCGCGTATATCGGAACTGGCGATGACCGTTGGGCCAAGCGACTTGGGCGACCCAGCGTCCGTCGGCCCGCTGGTAGACTGAACCTTCCCCATTTGCGCGCTTGTGACCGGGCATCCTCAAGAGAGTAGATCAGAGGTGGTCCCGCTGGACGCCAATCGGCTGAGTCGGCTTCTCCCATGGCCTACCAAGGATCGCGGCGGCGGCAGTGCGGGAGGTCTGGCCAGCGGCATGGGCCCGCAGTCCTTGGCGGTCGCGCCAGCAGAGACGCGGTGTTGCCCGGGTAGCCACGGCCCCGGCGAAGTTGGGTAGTTGAAGTCAGCCAGGCAGGGACCCCACAACTCCCACGAGGCGGGCTCCGAACCCTATCGTGATAAGCGGCACCATCCGAAGGGTCGAGTCCTTCCGCCCCAGTTCCCTAGCTCGCGGAGGGGTGGTCGCCACGATGCCCACCCCTCTCTCCCGCATCCCTCACCTCACCTCCCGGCGCCGGGGGGCTCCAATCTTCGGCCAGCCGCGCGAGCGCCAGCCGGAGCTGGCGGGTGAACTCTGATACGAGACCGGAGGTTTCGTGGCCAGCGGGGGTGACCACCAGGATGCTGCGGTCGAGAGGGGCGCGCTGGAGGGGCACGGTCCCAAGGCCCGGGCCCAGGCGCCCCACCGTGTAGCGGGGGGCGAGGGCAACTCCCAACCCGGCCCGCACCAAGGCGAAAACGGTCCTGAAGTCGTCCCCCTGGAAGGCCACCCGGGGTCGGAAGCCAGATCCCGAGCCCGCCGCCCTCAGCACCTCCAGTGGGACTCCGGCGGCGGGGGCCCAGATCCAGGGATCGGAGGAGAGGGCCGCCAGCTCCACCGGTCGGGACCCGGCGAGCGGGTGGCCGGGGGGCAGGGCCACATCCACCGGCTCGGCTCCCAGGGATCGGGTCCTGAGGCCCTGCCGGGGCAGGACCAGTCCCCGGTACTCCACCACCAGGGCCACATCCAGTGATCCCTCCCTGAGTCGGCCCAGGCTGTCCGCCGGCTCCTCCTGGGCCAGCTCGACCTGGACCCCGGGCCGGCTGCCCACGGTCGCCACCAGAGCCTCGGCCGCCAGGAGGCTCGCGATGGAGGCCACCGACCCCACCCTGAGGGCGGTCCCGGCCCCGGTCAGCCGGGCCAGCTCCCCTTCCAACTCCGCCTCCAGTCGGCTCAGCCGCCGGTAGTGGTCGCGAAGCAACCGGCCGGAGGGGGTGAGCGCCAGCGGCTGCCGCACCAGCAGCCGGACCCCGTAGCGACGCTCCAGCAGGGCGACGTGCTGGGAGACGGCTGGCTGGGTGATCCCCAGCGCCGCCGCCGCGGCGCTGAACGACCCGTGCCTGGCCACAGCCTCCAGACTCCTCAGCGCAGGTAGGGGTGCCGGGTAGGTATGAGTATTCGTGATGGGCATCATAACCTTAACTTTGACGGCCCGGAGCTGGGGGCCGATACTGGGTTCACCCGCTGTTGAGGAGACCGCAGATGAGTCAGCCCCCCCTGGGGAACCCGTTCCCTGACCTCCGCATTGCCCCCGAGGGTCTGATCGGGCGTTTGGAGGAGCTGGCCCGCCACGGGGGCATCGGCCCCGAGGGTAGGGAGCTGGGCCCGGGGGAGGCTCCCACCGGCTGCTCGCGGCTGGCGACCACCGAGGTGGACCGTCGGGGCCGGGATCTGGTGGTCTCCTGGATGCGGGAGCTGGGCCTTGAGATCTCAGTCGACCAGGTTGGCAACGTGGTCGGGACCCGCGAGGACGGGGACGGGTCGGTGGCGCGGCCGGTGATGACCGGCAGCCACATCGACACCGTCGCCGCGGGGGGCAAGTACGACGGGAACCTGGGCGTAATGGCCGGTCTGGAGGTGGTGGCGGCCCTCAACCGAGAGGGGATCAAGACCCGCCGGCCGCTGGCGGTGGCCTTCTTCACCAACGAGGAGGGCGTGCGCTTCCAGCCCGACATGATGGGCAGCCTGGTCTTCGTTGGCGGCCTCCCCGTGGAGGCGGCTCACGCCGCCACCGACCAGGCCGGACTCAGCTTGGGGCAGGAGTTGGCCCGCATCGGGTACCTGGGTCCCGAGCCCTGCCCCCGCACCTCCCCATATGCCTTCGTGGAGCTCCACATCGAACAGGGTCCGATACTGGAGCGCGAGGGGTTCCCGGTGGGAGCCGTGACCGGGGTTCAGGGGATCTCCTGGCAGCGGGTGCGTTTCGAGGGCCAGGGCAACCACGCCGGGACCACCCCCATGGGGTCCAGGCGGGACGCTGGCCAGGCAGCGGCCAGGCTCATGACCTTCGTGGATGAGCTGGCGCGGGACGCGATCCCCGGCCAGGTGGCCACGATAGGGGAGCTGGAGCTCTTCCCCAACTTGATCAACGTCATCCCCGGGCGGGCGACCTTGAGTGTGGACCTGCGCAATGCGGACAACGCCGCCCTGGCCCGCGCGGAGTCCGCTGTGGCGGCGGAGGTGGATGAGGTGGCCCGACGCCACGGGGTCAGGGTGGCGGTCGACCAGCTGGTGCGGCTGGACCCGGTCGTCTTCGACTCCCGGGTGGTGAGCCTTGTGGAGCGGACCGCCGCCCGCCTGGGCACGCCGGTGCGCCAGATCTCGAGCGGGGCCGGCCACGATGCCCAGATGATGGCTAGGGTGGCGCCCACGGCGATGATCTTCACGACCAGCCACGGCGGCATCAGCCACGACCCGGCGGAGTGGACCAGGCCCGAGGATCTGGTGGCCGCCGCCGACACCCTGCTCCACACCCTGCTCGAGTTGAGCGAGGGCGACCACCTTGAGGGCTGAGACCCCGCTCCAGCTTCACCGTCGCCTGCCGGGGTACGCCCCGACTCCCCTGCTGGAACTGCCCCCGGGGCTGGCCCCCGGCGCCGCCCGGACACTGGTCAAGCTGGAGAGCTGCCGCTTCGGGCTGCCCTCCTTCAAGGTACTGGGCAGCGCCTGGGCCGCCTACTCCCTGCTCTGCGACCGGCTCGGGGACGGGCCGACTGGCCCTCCCGACCTTGCCGACTTGGGGGAACGGCTCAGGGCCAAGGGGCGAATCCCGGTCCTGGTCACGGCCAGCGACGGCAACCACGGCCGCGCCGTCGCCTGGACCGCCCGCCAGCTGGGCATCGGGGCCGAGGTGGTGGTCCCGCAGGGGACATCCCGGTCCAGGATCGAGGCCATCGAGAGGGAAGGAGCGGAGGTGGAGGTGGCGGGGGCCGACTACGACCAGGCCGTGGCCAGGGCGGCGGCCCGCTCAGGAGGTGACCGGCTCCTGCTCCAGGACACTGCCGTCCCAGGCCAGGCCGGCGCTGAGGAGCTGATAGTGGCGGGGTACTCCACCATCTTCTCCGAGCTGGGCCGTCAGCTCCGGGGCTCCGGCGCCGGTCTGACGGTGGTGGTGCCGGTGGGAGTGGGGTCCCTGGCCCTGGCGGCGCTGCGCTACCTGCGCTCCCGGGGCGGGCGGCCCCGCCTCGTGACCGTTGAGCCAACCGAGGCCGCGAGCCTCGAGCGCTCCCTGGCCGAGGGCCGGCCGGTGACGCTCCCCGGACCGCAGGCCACCTCCAAGGTGGGTCTGCGCTGCGGGTCGATCTCCGCCGCCGCCTGGCCGGAGCTAGCGCTGGGGGTGGAGGAGGCGGTGACCGTGGACGACCAGCCGGTGGACCGGGCGCTGTGCGAGCTGGCTGGTCTGGGAGTGGAGGTGGGGGAGTGCGGGGCCGCCCCACTGGCCGCCCTGCGTCGGCTCGGGGCTGGGTGGTCGGCAGCAGCCGGCACCATCGTTCTGCTTGCCACCGAGGGCCCCACCGATGCCGGACGTTGGCGTCAGCTGGTGGGTCGCGACCCGAGCCCGCCTCGCACCGGGGCGGGGGAGGGTACCGGCGCCGGGGGAGGTCCCGGATGACCTCCATCACCTCATCGAGGTAATCCTCGCCCTGTCCGCCCCGGATGCCGTCGGCGACGCAGTGGCCCAGGTGCTCCCGCAGCAGGATGAAGCCGATCTGCTCCAGGGCAGCGCTGAAGCACCATCGTATTCGAGTTCGGCAGCTGAATTACGGCCACAGCTCCGCCCCTGTGTAGGCCATGCCGGCGCGGAGGGTCAGCCAGCCCGTGCGGTCCCCAGGCTCGGGGCAGGCGCCCCATTCGCGGTACTCCGTCTGCGGCGCGGTGCGGAAGGCCGCGAAGCCCTGCGTGAACAGACAGCCGAGCTTGGCCTCCCGGGTGTGCGCCCGGCCCTCAGGCGATTTGCCCCGGTGTCCTGCGGTGTGGGCGGGAACGGTGGGCGCCCCGGTGCCGTCGATGGCGACGTAAAGATTGGAAACCGGATGGGATCTGACCAGGGGCACTACCTTGCCTGCGAGCACCGCCCCGGCCCGACCTTCGACGGCGCTCCGGACTCGATCCCCGTCGCCCTCCGCGCTGCGCTGTGCCCGCCTGCTGGTCAGATGGGGTCCAGCCGGTTCGGCCAGGTCGCGGCTCCACTGCCCGAAGGGCAGCCATCCAGCAACCGCAGGCCCGAGAACCCAAACAGGTCGCTCATGGTCACTTTGACCCCGAACTTCCTTAGCACCGCGTGGATCTGGGACTTGCAGCCACTGAGCAGCGCCAGCTGAGGTCCGGTGGCGGATCAACTACCACAGCTCCCGTACGTCCGCGGGGGCGATCCACGCCTCGGGCAGCCGGTTCATCCGCAAGAGGTCGGCCAGGTGCCGGGCACCGGTGTGGTCCTGCTTCACTCGCTGAGTCTCGAAGGCGTTCACCCCCAGCGGATGGGACAACTGCACCCTGGCCCCGACCTCCCGTCCGGCATCCACCGCCCAGTACCAGCCGTAGGTGGCCTCGAGCACCACCACTGGGTCGGGGCCAGCCGCGGCCAGAAGCTGCTGCAGTTCCTCCGGGTCATTGTCGATCCGGTCACTCGACAGCACCTGGCCTTCGGCATCCATCCTCACCACCACCGATCGGCGCCAATGCCCGTCGATTCCGATGTACTCTCGGTGGGTCACCCGGGGTCTCCCTCCCTGGGGTGGATACAACACCCCGAGTGTCACCCACTCGGGAAAGCCGCGGAGAGTGGAGACCCCGCTGCTTTCCTCCCATCAAGTGTCCACACCTCAGCCCTCAGCGCCGCCGCCGGCAAGAAAGCTAGTTGACGCCAGTGCCAGCCGTCGCCGAGATCACCCGCAACTGACCGCGACCCCGCTCCCTGCACCTCGCGCCCGCCCCTCACCACGCACTCCCGCCGCTACAGCCCGATTGATCGCCGCCGTCTACAGGTCCAAAGCTTTCCCACCCTGCTGCGGTCTTTGGCCACCGGCTGCCGCAGCAACCGGGCGGTTCCCGAGGCCTCCCTAAGGGAGCACTCGTTCGAGGTGGTGACTCAGCCGAGCGAGTTCCAGGCCCATGCCCTGGCCGGGGTTCGCCTCACCACCGGGTAGGCAGAACCCCGCAGCCACAGCTGAACTCAGCTGAACTCGCCTGCCCGCCCAAACTTCCGGCTAGTCAGGCACCCCCCTTCGAGGACTGCGAAGTGATGCCTACCCATCGCCGGACAAGTCCTTGACAATAAGCACAGTTGTCGCTATAACGGCCTCATGACTACACAGGCCGCGCGAGAGCTGGTGGCCAATGGACTTCAACGAAGTGCATCGCGGAACCGCCGACTCAGCAGTGACCGGTGCCTGAAGCGCCTCAAGGTAGTCCACGCGACTGGGGGCTCCCCCCGCGCTGGTGCGGATGCTCTTCAGAAAGAACGTAGCCCCCCTTGCCGCCAAGGCGACCCACTGCTACTCATCCCATAGCCCCTAACTCTCCCATCGCTTCGCGTGCGCTACGGCCCGAGAACGGGAACACTCTGGACGCTCCAAGCAGGTGCGCTATCGCTGCGTAGCAAATGCGCAGCACCATTCGGCGATTGATCGGAGGAAGCCATGATTACTAACCATGCCAAGCGAGCGCTTCCCACGCTGGTTGTGGCAGCAATCGCACTCGCTCTGTTGGTGAGCGGCTGTGGTGCGGCCGCGTCGGGCACTAAGCCCAAGCCCAAGGCGACCAACGCCTGGCTAAGCAACATTGAGAAGAGTGGAGTCCTTCAACTTGCAGTCATGCCAGATCCTCCGTTCATGTACGAAGACGCGCAAACGGGCAAGTGGCAGGGCCCATATATCGAACTGCTTCAAAGCTGGGCTAAGAGCATTCACGTAAAGATCAACTACGTTCCCAACACCTACACGACGGTCATCGCAGCGATCCAGGCAGGTGACGTGGAATTGGCTCCTGGCCTCTCCTACACAGCCGCGCGTGCACAGGTAGTGTGGTTCTCGAACCCCTCGTGGGAGCAAATCGAGTCGTTCGCCATAAACACCCAGACTACCCCTGGTGTGACCAGCTGGGCCCAGCTCAACGTACCGAAGTACTCCGTGTGCTCTATCCTTGGAGCCACCGAACAGATTGCGTATGATGCCAACAAGTCTCTTTACCACTTTCCGATCAGTTGGCAGGACAGCATCACAACGTGCAACCTTGCGGTAGAGTCAGGCCGCAACAATGCCGTATTCGACAACTGGATAGCCAATGCGGCCCTGGCCGAGTCGAACCCGAACATTAGACTCATCTTCGGACCGGCCTCTATTCCTCGTGAGACGTCAGGATCCTATGTCATTAGCAAGAATTACCCGCAGGCTGACATCGCTCCCCTCGACGCATGGATTGCCCACGTGAAGGCCGACGGGCAGTGGGCCCAGTGGGAACGCCAAGCCGGACTGGCCGACGCCCTCAATTATCTCGTTCCGGGTGCGACTGTGCCAACATATGTGAAGCCGTACGCCAAGGCTATGTTCGGGCACGCCTGAACACAGGTGGCGAATAGGGCAAGTGAGAGGGAGGGGCCCCCACGCGACAGGAGCGGGGTGGGCCCCCCCACCGACATGTACCAAGGCAACTGGCAACGGGGAACGACCTCTCCGGACCTTACCGTACGGATGTGTGCCTGGCAATGGCACTGTGCCCCGCCAGATCATGGGCACTCCCGGAAGTGCAACCGGCTGTGACTGCGCTAGGCAGGCGGTGGGCGGAAGGAGCTAGAGGCCTACCGACACAAAGCCAGGGCGAACACAAGGCCAAGTGAGTCATGAGCGAAAAGCAACCTGACGGCGGCCTAGTCCGACCGACACTGACGAGTCCGCTACATGAGGTGGCCCAAGCCTCGAGCGTTAGAGCAAAGGTTGCCGGGGCGGCAGGCCTCGTAGTGTTTGGCGCGATAGCATGGTTAGTGCTGCAAGTAACCCGACACGGGGCGCCGCCGTACCACTGGGACTTCGCCATCGTACCTGCATATCTGCCGGCGCTAGCCGGGGGCCTTGAGGTCACGCTGCTGATAACTGGGTACAGTATAGCGCTGGGAGCTGCTCTCGGGCTGTTTGTTGCGATTGGTCGCATGGCCAAGAGCTCGACAATTAGAACCCCAGTAACCGCTTACATCGAACTAATGCGGGGGACCCCGGTACTCGTGCAGTTAGTCTGGGTCTTCTATGCGCTTCCTATCTTGACCGGTATCAAGCTTCCAGCGATTCAGTCCGCCGTCCTTGCATTTACTCTCAACTTAGGTGCATTCTACGGCGAGGCCTTTAGGGCCGGCATTCAATCTGTACCCAAGGAGCAAGTGGAGACGGCAGAGGCTCTCGGGCTCTCATACAGACAGCGCATGCAGTACGTAGTCGTGCCTCAGGCGGCACGGAACGTGTTGCCTGTCCTGCTTTCGACAAGTCTGAACCTTTTCAAGGACACTTCTCTCGTCTCCTTCATAGGAGTCCAAGACCTAATGTTCGTGGGGAATACCGTCGCAATCAACACGTATCGTCCACTTGAGATCTTGACTGCCGTGGCACTTGTCTACTTTGTCGTGGCCTTTCCCACCACGGTGATTGTCAGGCGACTAGAGATTCATGTAAGCAGGCACCTGCGGGTATGACCGTCAGTAGCGCCGGCAGACTCATTGGTAGCCCTGAATTGGAGCTTCACGGCCTCGCCAAGGCATATGGCCAGAAGGTCGTCTTCGAGGGAGTTGACTTGACCGTCGGCCACTCTGAAGCCCTGGCCATAATTGGGCCTAGTGGTTCAGGCAAGAGCACCCTTTGCCGCGTCGCAGCCGGCCTGGAGCCATTCCAGCGCGGCAAGGTAGTCGTCGCGGGGGAGGTATTTGAGTACGCTGATAGTCGGGGGCAGGTGCGCAGAGGACCGCACTTCACGGCCTTGCGCAGACAGGTCGGCACTGTCTTTCAACACTACACGCTTTTTCGGCACATGACAGTGATGCAAAACGTGATGTTGGGTCCCCACAGGGTCCTGCGTTGTAGTCGGATGGAGGCGAGAGAGCGAGCGGAAGGAGCGCTTGAGCGCGTCGCTATGTCTGGAGCAGCAGCGGACTATCCGGCGAGACTCTCCGGTGGACAGCAGCAGCGTGTGGCAATCGCACGGGAACTCGCTATGGATAGGAGAATAATCTTTTTTGACGAGGTGACTTCAGCGCTTGACCCCGAGCTAGTTGGTGAGGTGCTTTCTGTGATGCAGCGGCTGGCGTCTGAAGGGATGACGATGGTCGTCGTGACGCACGAAATGGGTTTCGCGCGCCACGTAGCAACCCAGCTGGCAGTCATGGTTGACGGTCACATAATAGAGACGGGACGTGCGGAATCGGTATTTGCGAGCCCTGCGCAGGAGCGGACTCGTGCCTTTCTGGACCGAGTTCTAGACAGTGGGCTCTCGGCGCGAGGCACTTCGCGGGTAGGTGGAACTGGTGCGGTGAGTTCAGTGGGAGGCGAGGGGCGTGAGTGAACCGCTTCGAGAGCGGGGCAACGATGACGACATCATGACGCTTCTGGCCAAGCGGATCGATGAGCTGCCGCGACAGCAAAGGGCGCTGGGCCGTGCGGTTCTAGCTGGGCCGGAGGTGTTCGCCTTCGGCTCAATTAGGTACGTGGCGGCACGCGTTGGTGTCACTACCGGCACTATCATGCGGTTCTGTAAGGCGCTGGACTATTCCGGGTACTTGGAGCTGCAGCGGGACATACGGGCAGCGTACCTCATGAGGGCTGGCCTCCAAGCGGAACTGGCGGACCGGAAGGACATAGAAGGTGGAGCGCTGCACGCGCAGCACCTGATGAACCTGCACAGGACATCCGAGGCACGGTTGGCGATTGAGGGTATAGCAACTCACCTCGTGGAAGCGAGGCGAGTTTACGTTTGTGGTGAGAGCGTGTCGGCGAGCCTGGCCCAGCTTATGGTGCGAATGCTGCGGTTTGCCGGATTGCGGGCGGAATTTACGCCTTGTAGCGGCGTGGACCGCACCATTGGACTTGCGGACCTGGGGCGCGGCGACACGGTGGTCGGCATTGGACTATGGATGGAATTCACTACAACGGTGGAGACACTGAAGTTAGCCCGTTCGCGAGGAGCAACCGTGGTGGCGGTGACGGCCTCTCCTCGAGGTCCCGTTGCACGTTGCGCGCACCACGTGTTGGTCGCGCCGGCCCAGGGGTACGCACTGTCATTCTCCGTGGTGGCGATTGTGGCAATTCTCGAGCTGCTTGCCGATCGGGTGGCAGTGGTGAAGAGGCGGGCCGGCCAGGACGCCGGAGAGGCCTTGCATCATCGTTTTGCCGAGGAAGGAGTACTCGTGCCGGTGATAGGGACCGGCCCGGGTGGAGATACGAGCGACCCCATGGTCGAAGGTGACAGTCAAGTTGTGAAGGAGACAGTGGGTGAGTGATGACGTGATTGCGCGTGAGAGCGTGACGCCCGAAGAAGAGCTCTCGCTTCGCCAAATCCTGGAAGTCAGAGTTTCGGACGAACGTGTTGAGAGGGTCAAGGAATACATCGCCCCAGATGAAAACGTCCCGGATGAGGTGCGCGATTGGCTCGCGAGACGACAGGTGCGCCACGCAAACATTCAGTACGCTCGGTTCCTTGCCGGGGTGAAGTACACGGAGCAGGACGTGGATGACATTGTGAGCAACTCTATCGACATTCATGCTCATGGTGGATCGGACCCATTCGAGCGGCTAATGCTCGAGGATGACCTTGCGTACGACTATACTGACGCGGGTGTGCGCGCGATGGTCGTGAAGACCTGGTACACTCCGTCAGCGTCACGCAACGCCTTGGTACAGAAGCTAGCTGACGCATACGCGCAATCAAAGGGACTCCGAGCGGTGACATGCCTCGGTGGCGTGACACTGAACTATTCTCAGGGTGGCCTTAATGCGGACGCGGTACGCAAGTGTCTGGGATTTCCCGGGATGAGGTACGTCTGGATGCCAATGGTGGACTCGTACCACCACCGGCGTGTGGTTTATGACGACCAGACTGGTAGCGGCCTGCGGCTGCTGGATGACCGCGGGCGCGTGCTACCGGAGCTTAAGGAAATCCTCAGGATAGTTGCAGACAACGACCTGGTATTGGCTTGTGGGCACTATCCGTTTGAAGATGCCTATCGTTTGTTCACCGAGGCCCGGGAGCTGGGTGTGCGGCACATGGAGGCGGTGCATCCCGCCCACATTCACTCAAAGCATTCCATTCGCCAAATGGTGATGCAGGCGGAGCTCGGGGTCAAACTCATGCTGTCTGGGCTGGGCGCTGAGGCATTTCCGCTCCATGAAGACGGGCCTCTGTTCGCAGCCGAGCAAGTCAAGGAGGTCGGTGCGTCTAATTGCGTCTTCGGCTCGGACGTTGGGCAATTTCAGAACTTTCCACACATAGTGGCATTGCGGTGGATGGTGAAGCTGCTGCTGAGCTATGGATGCACGAAGGAGGAACTCTATCAAGTGTTCCAGGTCGGGCCGGCAGACCACCTGGGTATGGAACCGCCCCCGGAATTGGGCACTCCTGCTCATCCGGGATGGCCGGTCCACAGCGCGTACTCGCGATTTAGGGGTTATCCGCAAGCCGACCCCCAGGCGAGGGAGCGGGCCCACAGCCGTTGGATGCCAGAAGCGGCTAGCCGTAGTCTGGGGGATTCTGGCTCGAGTCGAGGGCGGCACCGTGAGGTGGATGGAGCGGACGGCGCGGTGCGAGCTTCACCCGAAGGGTGAAGCAGGTCGGGTGTATAGCTTGGAGTATGCATTGGGCAGCTTCGTCATGATCGGACGTGTGAGATGCGGAGTGGTGTTGCGCATCTTGCAGGGCGTGGCAAAAGGAGGCGTCGGATGCGGTTCGACTCACAGGTAATGGTTGTGACAGGTGGCGGGGGCGGCATCGGCCGCGCGGTGTGCCGTCAACTGGGGAGCGAGGGGGCACAGGTAGTAGTTCTTGACACTGATGCCGGGGCGGCGGCGGGAACGGTTGAGGACACGGTCAAGGCCGGTGGACGCCCACCACTTGTGGTTGATGTAGATATTGCTGACAGTCCTGCGGTGTCCAGGAGTCTGTCGGAGATTTCTGCGACCTACGGCCGGTTGGACGGCTTGGTCAATTGCGCGGGGGTGCGGATGGTGTCGCGCCGCATTGTAGAGGTCGATGATGAACAGTGGGAGAGTGTAACCAAAGCGAATCTGTGGGGCGCATTTGTCGTCGCTAGAGAGGGGGCGCGCGTGATGTCCGCACGGGGGGCGGGATCGATTGTCATGATTGCCTCACTTTCGGGGCAGGCTCCGAGGATGGGCCAGAGTGCGTATTGCATTAGCAAGGCGGGTGTGCTGCAGCTAACGCGGGTTCTGGCACTGGAGCTAGCTGGCGTAGGAGTCCGCGTGAACTCAGTTTCGCCAGGTGTAGTCAACACCCCTATGATGGCCCTTTCGCGTGCCCAGGATGGCGAGCAAGTAGTGGAAGGAAAACTCTTCGGTTCCTTGAAGGACTTCCGCGTGGGTATTCCGTTGCGGCGGGTGGCTGAGCCCGAAGATGTGTCCAGTGCTGTGCTTTATCTGCTGTCATCGGAGGCGCGTCACGTCACCGGCCAGAATGTGTTTGTGGACGGAGGCGAATCAATTGTGTAGCATGAGCGGCATTGGTCGCGTCGCCGTGCTAGGCACGGCGGCTGCCTGGGGTCCAGATCTGGTTAGTTCACTATCGACGGCCCGGTGTGGGCTAGGAGCAAGTCGCCCGGATCCGGTCGGGATTGGGTCCCGCGGGCTTCACGACAGCGACGTTCGCTATGTTTCAGAGGCGCTGGCATTAGTGACTAAGCCCGAGGGGGCGCTAGGGAGGCCGTCCGACTCTAGGTTAGCGAGAGTAGGTTTCCAGCCGTAGCACTGGGATGAGTATTCTAAGTATCGCCATCAGGGGCGTTGTGGGCGGGGCGATCGTGGCCTCGGTGCCAGTGGTGGCCCATCAATTTGGGGCGAGGCTGGCTGCTGTCCTAGCAACGGTGCCGATTGTAGCGGTGGTCTCCCTGCTTGCGGTGGGCCAGGCTGACGGGAGGGGGGCGGCTGCGGACGTGGCAGTGCGGACCATTCCTTCCCTACTCGCGGTTGCTGGGTACCTGCTGGTCGCCTGGTACGCATACCGGCTGGGATTACCGCTGGTGGCTGTTCCGATAGTAGCATTGACCGCGTGGATTGGGATCGCAATATTGGTCGTTAGGCTGTGAGGATGGCAGTCTTTCCATTCGGCGTATCGCCGCACTGCGTGTCCGGGTGGGTACCTGGGCATGCCGTTGGCTCGAGTCGCGCTGGTGGCACTCGACAGGAACTGGCAGGAAGCTGGGGTAGTGGTGGGCAAAAACAGTGGTTTGACGGTGTGGGTGCGTCGTGAGCGAATGTGTGCAAGTGTCGGCTGGTGCCAGATGGATAGGTGAGCATTGGCTCAAGAACCGAAGGTTGGGTAGTGTTGGCAGGCAGTGACACGCTTCAACGGTTACGCGGCAGTGCGTATTGGGTGGGTCCGACATGACTGACGCCTTGACCTACGAGCCGATGGTGGTAGAGGCGGACGTGGTCGTAGTGGGTAGTGGAATTGTGGGGGCTGCGTGCGCGCGGGCGCTCGCGCGCGCAGGGGTCGACGTGTGGGTAGTGGAGCGCGAGGGCGCGGCGAGGGGAACGTCTGGCGCTGGCGAGGGGAACCTGGTGCTGTGGGACCGAGGATTCGAGGCTGACTTTGCGTTGGCGCAGTGGTGCGCGTCGATGTGGCCGGTCGTGGCAGACGCGGTCGCGGAAGAGACAGGGACCGACGTAGAGTATTGTCGGAAGGGTAGCCTGATGGTGATATCGGAGCCCGAAGGCCTCGCCTCCGCGGAACAACGATGCCGTTGGCTGGGAGCTCGGGGGGTCAATTACGAGTGGCTCAGCGATAACGAGCTCCGTGCACTTGAGCCGGGGCTTACAGGCCCTGTGGCTAGGGCCGCCTTATTTCCAGACGACGCGCAGATTGAACCACGAGCAGCGACGGGGGCACTATTGCATGCGGCAAGACAGTACGGTGCAAGTGTCCTTGAGCATGAAGAGGTAATTGGGCTCGTCGACGACACGGACTGTGTCGTGGTTACTACGACACGCCGTGAGTTACGCGCTCGGTGGTTAGTGATGGCGGCCGGGGTGTGGACTCCTGCTTTGGGAAGGATGCTCGGAGCGCGCGTGCCCGTGGTGGCTCGCAAGGGCCATGTAGTGGTCTTGGCTGGCGCATCCGTGCGGGTGAACCACAAGGTGATGGAGGCTAACTACTTCAAGACGGTTGAGAGCGACGCGAAGTCGTTACTAATCGCCGCCGTGGTCGAGTCAACGCGAGCCGGTACCATTTTGCTCGGGAGCAGTCGCGTAGTGGTGGACACTTTGGAGCGTGCCTCCGAGATGGATGTCGTGAGCAAGATAGTGCGCCGCGCTCTGGAGTTTTACCCGGGGCTTGGATCGGCACGGGTTTTGCGGACATACGCCGGACTCCGTCCGATGTCAAGCGATCACGTTCCGATTATTGGGCCACTCCCGAAACATCCGCGTGTTCTCCTCGCAACAGGGCATGAGGGCGGCGGCGTCATGATGAGCGTTGGAACAGCGGAGATTATTGCTGGAATGGTGGTGGGGCACGCAAGCCCAGTTGCCCTAGAGCCGTTTAGTCCTGGGCGGTTTGAGTTACTGCGCCGACAGTAGGAGAGGGTGGTGATACAAAGAGAGGGCGGTGTGCGACGTATGGCGCGGTCGGGGTTGCCGCCTATTCACTTGACTGTGGACGGAGCGGGAGTGGACTGCTGGCCTTCTGAGACAGTTGCAGTTGCTCTATTGGCTCTCAGGGGCCGGGTCAGCAGTGGCACTGGTCGCAACCGCGGCGTGTTCTGTTGCATCGGTGTGTGCTACGAGTGTGCTGTAGAGGTCAACGGGGTACCAGGCAGTAGAGCATGCCTTACCGAGGTGTCGGAGGGTATGGAGATTCGGACCGGGGATCCGCGGGATGCCAGTGATGCCTGAGCGGGTGGATGTGGCAGTGGTAGGGGCTGGCCCCGCTGGTATGGCAGCAGCTATGCGCGCATCGGCGCTGGGGCTGCATGTTGTGGTCATTGACGAGAGCCCTGAAGCTGGCGGTCAGTACTACCGCCAACGGGCGGTGGGACGGGGTGAGGGGGCCCCGTTGTCGTACCAGGAGCGAGCTGGGGCTGCTGTGATCGCCAGACTGCAGAATGCGGTAGAGTTGCGACTTAGTACGAGTGTATGGAACATCGAGGGGACGCGGCTGTCGCTTGAGAAGGGTGGCAGTACCTCAGTCGTGGATGCGGGTGCGGTGGTCCTGGCGACCGGGGCGTACGATCGGCCGGTTGCCTTTCCCGGCTGGACCAAGGTGGGCGTAGTAACGGCTGGAGGAGCACAGGCGCTGACGAAGGGGCAGCGGGTCATGCCGGGGCGACGGGCGTTGGTTGTGGGTTCGGGGCCGCTGCTGTTGCCGGTGGCTGTTTCGCTTGCGAAGGCTGGGACACAGGTGCTGGGCGTGGCCGAGGGCCTTCGAAGAGCAGATCTCGTCAGAGTGGGCAGGTCTGTTGCTGTGCGTTGGCGCAGGTGGCCCGAGGTCACTCGGTACCTAGTGGAGCTAGCTCGATATCGGATTCCGGTCCTGAGCGGCGTGGTCGTGGAGAGGGCACTGGGCGAGGAAAAGGTGGAAGGCGCCGTGCTTCGTAAGCAGAGGTCGGGCCAGGAGCTCCACTTCGAAGTCGATGTACTGTGCGTTGGATACGGGTTTTCGGTGGCGACTGAGCTCGCACAGCTTGGTGGCTGCGAGATGGTGTGGGAAACGACACTGAGGCAATTCGTCCCCGTCGTGGATGCCATGCAGCAGAGCACGACGGCCGGGTTGTTTCTCGCCGGCGAAGTGTGTGGACTAGGAGGGGTGAGAGCAGCCGAGCTTGAGGGTGACATGGCGGGGCTGGGGGCGGCGATGTATCTACATGGCGCAAACAGTGTGATGATGCGCAGGGCAGCGCGCGAGACGGGCGCGCGGCTCAGGAATGAGAGACAGTTCGCCCGCAGACTATTGGCCCCGTTTGTAAACTCTCTCGATGTGTTGCCACGGCTTAAGGACGACACCATCGTGTGCCGTTGCGAGAACGTCCCGTATAGCGCTGTTACCTCCGCTATCGGGCGTGGCGCCCGCTCCCTGAATGAACTGAAGACGTCTACGCGGTGCGGCATGGGGTGGTGTCAGGGTCGAGTGTGTGGCGTGGTGCTTAGAGATGTGTTACGCCGTTGCGACGGAGTGGGTTTTGATTCAGCCTCGTCTTTTACAGTG
>JAKAWF010000028.1 GCA_021817025.1 bacterium | reverse complement strand
TCCGATCTCAGCGTCCCATCCGCCCACAGGTCCGCCCGCGAGTCGACGGCCAAGAGGTCGGGCATCATCAACACGGTTCCCAAGGCGGCGCTGGCGCAGGCCCCGCCAATCCCGAACTTGAGAGCGGCGTAGATCACGGGCAGGAGGAAGAGGCCAACCGTCACATAGTCCGGGATCCCCCCCGGCAGCGGCACCCTGGAGATGTCGAGCAGCAGGTGGCCGGCCGCCAGGGCCAGGATCAGCACCTGGATGGCCCAGAAGCGGCGGTCCCGCAGAGGCGGCCGGAGCACCCCCCCGATGATCCCGGTCAAGCTCGGCATGCCGGCCTCCCGAACCCGCGCCTGACCGCGCCGCCCCGCCAAGCCCTCACCTCCCTCGTTCAGGTGCCGGGCTCGTTCCGGGGCCGGCATGTCTGCAGCACCGCCTTGGCCGCCTCCCGGCCCTGGGCCATCGCCCCGACCACCGTCGACGGACCCACCAACGCATCCCCCACCACCCACATCCGGTCCCCTCTCGGGGCGTGGGCCGCGTCCAGCCCCACCGCCGCCTGCTGACGCCACAGCCAGGTCCACCAACTGGGTCGGAAGGCCCCACTGCCGGCGCGCCGACGGTGCAGCATGCGCCCCCAACCGCCACCCTGCGCGGGCGCCTCGGCCACGGCCAAGGTGACCTCCCTGGCGAGGGCCAGGGGCCCCACCGTGCCACCCGCCAGGATGCCACTGGCCAGCCACCGGCGCGGGGCGATGGCACGGCGCAGATCGACCGGCGGCAGCGGTAGCTCGACCACACCATCACACACATCCCTGGCCACACGGTACCCCAAGGCGAAGACCACCCGGTTCACCGTGATTCTCTCCGGTTCCCCGGCCAGAACCTGGGGCCGGTCCCCGACCCGCCGCTGGCGGGTGCGCTGCAGCCACGCCGACGAGACCCCGATGGAGTCGCCATCCAACCGCTGGACGGTCGAGGAGAAACGCACGTCCACCCCCTCCTGACGAGCTTCCGCGAGCTCGTCGGGCCGCACCCTGGTGAAGCGCTCGTCCATCCACTCCACGGCGATCGCGTCGGCACCGAGCCGACGCACCGTCCGGGCCACATCCATGGCCGTGTTGCCGCCGCCAATCACCAGGACTCTGGCGCCCGGGCCAATCTCCGGCAGCAGCTCACCCGCCAGGAGGGCGCGCTTGGCCCGGTCCAGAAAGACGGTGGCGTCCTCGGTACCGGCCAAATCCGTGCCCGGAATCGGGGGCACGATGGGAGCGGAGGCGCCCTGGGCAAGGATCACGGCGTCATGGCCGTCGAGGAGCGCGTCCAGAGGGACATCCCGGCCGACCGCGGTGCCGGTCCGCAGCTCCAGTCCGGCCGCCACCAGCGCCTCGATCGGGCGCTCCGCGACCTCAGTAGGCAGGGTGAAGTCAGGGATTCCCCACCGCAGCACCCCCCCGGGACGCTCGTCCTTCTCCACCATCGTCACCTTGGCCCCCGCCGACAGCAACCACCAAGCGGCGGCGCAACCAGCCGGCCCCGACCCCACCACTGCCACTGATAATCCGAGCCCCTCGCTGGAGCTCCTGCCCACGCCGGGCACGTGGGCCCGGTCGGTGATGAACCTCTCCAGCTGGCCGATCGCGAGCGGCTGGCCGCCGGCGAGCGCCCATGAGCAGGCTCCCTCACACTGCACGCTCTGGTCGCAGACCCGGCTGCAGATGTCGGGCAGAACGCTCGTCTCCCGCAGGATGGCGTGCGCCGCCTCCAAGTCCCGATCCCGGACCGCCGCGATGAACCCGGGGATGTCGTTGTGGGCCGGACACCCCTCCAGGCAGGTCGGGTCCGGGCACCGGAGGCAGCGCTCCGCTTCGGCCACTGCCTCGCGCCAGCCGGAGAAGCCCCGCCGGACCTCGCCAACATTCCCGAGCAGGGCGCTGGGATGGACAGCAGGCGGCTCCTGCCGCGGGCCGACCACCACCGGCCCGCTGACCGCGATCGCGGAGAAGGGGCACACCCGCTGGCATTGGCGGCAACCTACGCAGAGCCGGTCGTCGGCCTGCGCGATCCACTTCTCGGAGTCCAGGTGCAGCGCCCCGGTGGGGCACCTGATCACGCACTCCTGGCAGCCCACACAGCGCTCGGGGTCGACATGGACGAAGGCGTGCTCGCTCACGTCGGACCCCGGAAAGAGCAGCTCACGGGTCGGAGACTGGGTGGTCATGAGACCGGGCTCCCGGCCCGACCGCGAAGTTCCGGTGCGCTCACGGTGCTCCCCCCATGGTGACGTACAGCACTGCCACGCCGACTCCGCAAAGGCACACCGCCGCCATGCTGACCGCCCGCAGCCGCCCCAGGTGGGCGGTCAGCGGTCGGAGATCACGACCGGAGATGCGCCAGGTGGCGTAGGCGGCCCCCAAAGTCCCAATGGCGGTGACCACCACCTGGCTGATGACGACTCCGCGCGGAGACAGGATCTGGAAGTTGTAGAGAGACGAGTGGGCGGTCCCGAAGAGGTTCCATCCGAAGCCGAACGGATCCGAGATCGCGGGCACGATCCGGGCGGCGTGGTACCAGAGGCGGGGGAGCTGGCGCGAGAGGTAGTCGGAGGCCATCAGCGGGATGAAGCCGTAGGCCAGCGGGGCGAACCAGTTGGTGAACGAGCCAGCCCGGCCCGGGACCCGCCCGATTGTCTTCGCGAAGGCCACACTGCGCTTCGCCAGCAACTCCCGTGCGCCCCAGGCGTAGGCCCCCACCAACAGGGCCACGATGGCGATGATCCCGAGGTAGTCGATGGGGTTGGGGTAACCGGGGAAGTGGGTGGTGCGGTTCAGCCAGCCATCGAGCGGCGCGTAGAACGGCAGCGCGTTCACCTGCTGGAAGAGCACCAAGCCGAAGAGGATGGCCACCGCCCAGGCCACGTCGACCCGGCGCCGCACCGGCGCGATCACCGAGGTCAAGGGCTTCTGCACGAAGATGCCGACGTTGTCGTAGGGGCAGTTCTTGATGCACTCGGTGCAGAGCCCGCACATCAGGTTGGAAGTGGCGCTGCCGGGCCACTCGTACCAGGGGCAGGGATAGCCGCGCTCGCTGCCCCGCATGCAATCCTTGGTGGGGCAGGTGATGCAACGCTCGCGGTCCCGGGTGCGCATCCCCGCCACCATCCCGGTCGATCCAACCGTGCCGATCAGGGCGGTCAGCGGGCAGAGGTAGCGGCAGAACGTGCGCCGCTCAAAGATCAGGAAGGTCAGCAGCGCCGAGCCGATGACGAAGAAGACCAGAAAGCTGGTGAAGCGCGGGTCGCCCGGGCCGGCGATGTTGAAGTACTCCTCGAACCAGGTCAGGCCCAGGAACATCACCACGGAGGGGAGCAGGGCCCACTTGGTCAGCGCCTGGGGCCAGCGCAGGTTGAGCCCGATCGGAACCGCGTGGCGCTTCCAGAACGTGTGGCGCTGGACCCACTCGCCAAGCCCGCCGAAGGGGCACATCACGCACCAGCCGCGGCCGATTCCAACCATGAGCAGGAACACCGCGCAAAACCAGATGTACCAGGTGATGACAGTGGCGAAGTTCCGGGTCGGTGAGATGATACCGGCCAGCCCCGTGACGATCACCAGCCAGAAGATGATCTGGTTGGGCAGGATCAGCATGAACTGGAAGGGGCGACTCTTCAGCGCGCGGCGGACCAGCGGGTTCCGCGATATGTCGACATGAGGGTCGGTGGGACCGAAGTGCTCCGCCTGCCCCTCCCGGGAGGGAGGGCGCAGTTCGCTGGGCAGCTCCCTCACCGGCAATTCCCGAAGTGGCAATGCCATGCCTGAGTTCTCCTTCTGGCGGTCCTGTCCTCGCGAGTGTTTCCACCTACGACGGTACGTGACAACACCTGCAGGCGCCAGGGCCGAAGGTCCTGTATTTCCAGGGACCTTTGGGCGGCGGCCAGAGCCCTGGGGATGAAGCGGGATGATAGATTGCTGCCCAGCACAGGTGATCACCCCCACTCCCGACCATCGCGACGCGCTCTTGGAGGCCGGCCTCGCGCTGGCGTCCGAACTCTCCCTGCCGGCCGTTCTGGACCGGATCGTGGCGGTTGCGTGCGAGCTGACCTCGGCCCGCTACGGCGCCCTCGGGGTGGTGGGGCCCCAGGGCGCGGTGGTCGACTTCATCACCCACGGCCTCTCCGAAGACGAGCGGCAACGGGTCGGGGCCTTGCCCCTGGGTCGCGGCATCCTGGGGGTCCTCCTTCAGGAGCCGCGCCCGCTGCGTTTGGCCGACATCTCCGCCGATCCCAGGGCGGTCGGATTCCCGCCCGGGCACCCCCTGATGACCTCCTTCCTGGGCGCGCCCGTGAGGGCACGCGGCCAGGTCTTCGGCAACATATACCTCACCGACAAGCGGGGGGCCCCAGAGTTCAGCGCCGAAGACGAACGCGCCCTGACGGTGCTGGCCGGCCAGGCCGGTGTGGCCATCGCGAACGCCACCCTCTACCAGGAGGCGCTCTCTCGCGAGCGCTGGCTGGCGGCGGCCCAAGCCATCACCAACGCGACCATCGCCGGCTCCCCGATCGGACAGATCCTGACCTTGGTCGCTGATCGTGCCCGCGGGCTGCTCGACGGGGAGTGCGCCGTCATCGCCGTGCCCTCGGGGGAAGGCGCCGACAGCCTGTTGCGCGTCGAGGCCAGCGCCGGCGGCGGCTCTGAGCGGCTTTGCGGACAGCCACTACTGCCGCCGGGGGGACCGGGGGATGAGGCCATGCGGACCGGGCGCCCGGTCGTCGCGCCGGCCGCCCCTGCTTGGGGGCACCGCAGAGGCGCCCTGGGCCGGGCGGCCCTTGGGGGCCAGGCGGTCTTCGCCAGCCTGGGGGGCCACGACGGTAACCTCGGCGTGCTGGGGGTGATCGGCCGACCGGGGCAGCCTCCACCGACGGCAGAGGCGGTCCAGATGATCGAGAGCTTCGCCGCTCAGGCCGCCATGGCCCTGGACTACGCCCGAACCCAAGGTGAGCTTCAGCGTCTGGTCCTGCTCGACGAGCGCGAGCGGATCGCCAAGGAACTCCACGACGGGGTCATCCAGTCCCTGTTCGCCGTGGGCATGGGTTTGCAAGCGATCAGCCCCCTGGCCGAGCCCGCGGAGGTCGAGCGCCACATCGAAAGAGCCGTGGGCGAGTTGGATCACGTCATCGGCGATCTGCGCAACTACATATTCGCGCTCCGCCCGGGCATCCTCGCAGACCGCCCTCTCGGCGATGCGGTTCGCCTCCTGACTTTGGAGTTCGAGGCCCGGTGTGGGGTGACGACCAGCGTCCAGATCAACGACGAGGTCGCGGCCCGCTTGGCCAATCGTGCCCCCGACCTGGTTCAGCTGACCAGGGAGGCGCTGTCGAACGTCAGCCGGCACGCCCAAGCCAGCTCCTGTCGTATCCGCCTGGGGCACCTCCGGGGCTGGGCGGTCCTGACAGTCGAGGATGACGGTCATGGCTTCGTGCCCCGGGAGGCTCGCACCGGGGGGCAGGGGCTACGCAACATGGAGGAGCGCGTGGTCAGGCTGGGGGGGCGGATGTCCATTCACTCCAAACTCCAGCAGGGGACTCGCGTGAGGATGACCGTACCCCTTGACTGAGTTCCCGGCCACCGAGCGCCAGCATCTGCGCATCATGCTCGTCGACGATCACGAGCTGGTCCGCGAGGGCCTGCGCGCGGTCCTCAGTGGCGTCCCGGAGTTCGAGGTCGTGGCCGAGGCCGGCGACGCCCCGTCCGCGATCCGGGAGGCGGAGCGGACCCGGCCCGACGTGGTGGTGATGGACGTCCGGCTGGGAGGCGGGAGCGGCATCGAGGTCACTCGAGAGATCCGGGCTCGCAACCCCCAGGTTCAGGTCCTGATGCTGACCTCGTTCGCCGACGACGAGGCGCTTTTCGCGTCCATCATGGCGGGTGCGGCGGGCTATCTCTTGAAGCAGATCCGCAGCGGCGAGATTGTGGGTGCGGTCCGCGCCATCGGGGCCGGGCAAAACCTGCTCGACCCCGCGGTCACCAAGGCAGTCCTCGACCAGTGGCGCTCGGCGCGGCACCTGGTGCAGGACGAAAGGCTGGCCCGCCTGTCCCGCCAGGAGGAGCGCATCCTGACCCTGATCGCCGAGGGCCGCACCAACAAAGAGGTGGGCGCCGACTTGCACCTGGCCGAGAAGACGGTCAAGAACTACGTCTCCAGCATCCTCGCCAAGCTGGAGGTCGCGCGCCGGGCCGAGGCGGCGGCCTACCTCGCCCGCCATGGCACGATCCCTCCGCCGGCGAAGTAGGCGCCATCGTCCCATCGCTCCGGCCCCGGCGGTGGGTTCCCAGATGATCCCGCCAGGGTTCGTGACCTGTGCGCGCACAGGTTGGCAGGAACGAAGAGATGGTCACCGACAGCCACACCCGGTCAGTCAGAGCAACTCCCACGACCTCCGCCCCGGACGAGCCGGGGCGTCCCTGGGAGCCCTGCCGGTCCGGGCATCTCCCGACCCGGCGAAGAGCAGCGGGAAGATCCCAGGGGCTGGGACCCTCGCCTCGACCGTGACCTCTTCGCTCACGGTGCTTCAGCCCCTGGGAACACAGGTTTGGGCTGCCTGCTCTGATCCCCAGATGGCCGTGATTGACCAACGAGGTCGGCAACTGTTGGCAACGTCCCTCGCCGACCCACCCCGGCCCCGGGCCGAGCCGCGGTGATACTGGTGGACCGCTCCATGGCTCCGGTCCCGCCGGAGCGATGGAGCGGTCTCAAGAGCGCCCCCCGGCCAGGCGCGCGGCCCGGCCAGAGGGTGCGCGAGCTTGACGGCAGAGCCGGCGGCCGGAGAGGAGCGGCGCCCGAGCCTCAGCTGTCTCGCAGCAGAGCGTTTATCTTCGATCCCGGGTCGAAGCGGACCATGAGGATCCCGACGACGAGGAGGAACACCCACGAGCCGACTGAGAGGCCGCGGCCGAAGTAGTACTGAGCGAATTCCAAGTGGCCGCTGAGGGCGACGGGTGTGATCCCGGGAATGGCGACGAAACCAGACACAAAGTAGAGGACCATGTTGAGCACGGTGTAGAGGAGAGCGGGGACGTACCACATCCGCATGCCGAATAGATAGATGACCGCAATCAGGATGTAGAGGGCGACCTCTCCCTCCAGCCACAAGGTGTCGTCGGGATACTTGGATGGCGAGGCGAACAAGTGCGCAGCCGCGTCCATGAGGGCCACGATCACCAAGGCGAAGCGCGCCCAATGCACGCGGCGGACGCTCCGGTCATCGCTGTGCCAGCGCGCCCGCTCGCGCTCGAAGGCGATCAGCCACCTGGGCTGGTACGAGCTGGGACCTTTGGGATCGACGGTGTCGCCGTGGATACTCATCTTCCGACTTCCTCCTGGCAAAGGACTAGGCTCGGCTCAAGCCGGCCCCGGGGATCGCCCGGTAGCCTCATTCTCGGGCTGATCCATCTCCCCCACCAGCGGGCTATCCCTCCCCCTCCGCTGGGTGATTACCCCGGCCTGCCGGGCCGCACCCCGGGAACCAGTCGGAAGGGCTCAGAGCCCAATCGATGGATCGTTGTCCGGCGGCTCCCCGCCCCCAGCGGGTCCCTTGGGAGGGGGGATGTCGCTCCCCTTCTCCACCAAGCCCATCACGTGGTCGCTGATCCCTTCCCTGCGCAGGGCCGCCCAGCCAGCTTCCAGCGAGAGCCCGTTGGCGACCACCACCAGGTCTCCTTCGATGTGGACATCCCAACCAAGGATCTCCAGCCGCCGCAGCACGTCGCTGAGGATCGCCAGCCGTTCGTGCACCAGCTTGCCCGCCGCCGCCAGCCGGACCGACACCGGCAGGTTGGCCGCCGTGGGGCGGTCGGGAAAACCGAACGAATGCATCTCCAGATAGGTCTCCATGGTCCTGGAGATGGGCGGCTTCGTCACCTCGTGGAACTCATCGGAGGCCTTGCGCACAGGCCGAAACACCAGTTTCACGGGCGCCGCTCGGTCGGCACGATGACCGAGACGTTGCTGGCCGGACCGTTCAGCGCCGGGCCGTTGGTGGAGGGTGGGGTGAAGTCCTGCTGCTGGTTGATCAGCATGTGGTTGGTGATCAGGAAGGGGCCCCGGCTGTTCTCGCGGATGTAACCCATCAGGGCCATGATCAGCGACACCGACAGGCCCACCGCGATCAGGGCCACCGCCTGACTCCGGCCGGCGTCTCCCCAGTGCAACCGCCCCCGGCTGACGTGCTTCAGGTAGAGCGTGATGGCCACGATCGCGACCCCGGTGAAGGTCACCAGCGCCGTCAGCTTCCAGGGGATCATCGCGCCCCAGGGAATCAGCAACCCGCCCTGCCAGATGGGCACGTTGGCGTTGGCCGCGAAGACACTCTCGTAACTCCACGCCAGCGACGACGGGGTCGATATCAGCAGCCAGGCGAGGAAGGACAGGAGGGTGCACACCGCCAGCGCGGGGGAGCTGAAGCCGCTGGCCCTGACCCTACGCCACAGATAGAAGATCGACCCGGTGAAGATCAGACCGAGCAGGAAGACCTGGAACAGGAAGGCCACACTGAGCCCCCCCAGCATCATGTCGTACCAGGACGCGTAGGCGTGGAGCTGGATCTCCTTGGCGTACTCCCAGCCCACCAGGGGCTGGCCGAGGGTGAACCCGACCACCCAGACCAGGCCGTACTGGCCCATCCAGTCCACATAGGCGCGCATCTGGGGGGCCTTGGCCCGCCAGAGCAGGCGTATCCCCGCCACCAGCGCGATGATCGCCCCCGCGAAGGCGATGTTGCCGATGAACCGGTGCATCTCCAGCGGCACCATGGTGGGGTTGAACATGACCAAGGGCAGATTGAAGGCGGGGCGCGGAGTCAGCATGTAGGAGGCGACCATGTTGATCAGCAGCATCTGCACCGACGCGTTCACGAAGAGCAGGAGCTCGAGCCCGATCCGGAGCCCGCGGACGCGGCCGAGCCGGTCCCAGCGCGCGTAGAGCGGATACAGGCAGGCGATCTCGCCGACAAAGGCCGCCGCCTCCGCCACCAAGGGCCAGAACAGCACCCGCATGATGGTGACCCAGAAGTGGCTCCACAGACCGGTGAACAGGATCATGACGGCGAAGATGGCCAGCGAGCCGCCGATCGCGAAGGTCGCCCCCAGCATCGTCACCAAGCCCTTGGCGAAGCGATCGTGGTGCTCGCTGTGGCGCTTCCAGCCCATGAAGTCGCTGACCGCCAGGATGATGTAGCCACCCTGCTGCCAGGCTGCGAACTGGACATGCGCGAGCATCAGCACCGCCACCAAGAGGGTGGCCACCCCAGTCGAGATCGGGACCGGCGTCAGCTGCGGAGTGAGGGAGCCGAGCAGAGGCATATCAGAGGTTGAACAGTCGGTTGACGGCGAGCAGCGCCTCAAAGACGAGGAACAGGACGACGAAGAGCGCCGGCACCATCACCTCCGGGCGGCGCCACGGCTGGCGGCCCGGGGTACGATCAAGGAAGGGTACCAGGATCAGCAGGGTGGTCCCGATCCCCGGCAGGATGAAGACCCCAACCGGGATCATCCAGGCCTGCGGGAACTGCACCAGCAATTGGTCGAGCGGCAGGAAGAACCACTCCGGCGTGGGCACGTAGTTGAGGGCGGCGGGATTGGCCGCCCGCTCGATGGGGGCCCCGACCACGATGGCCATGATGAAGATCAGCAGCACCAGCGCGAAGCTGACCACCGCGTCCTTGAACACCTGGGACGGGAAGAACTCGTCCAGATCCATCGGCACCGCGTAGCCGGGGTCGCTGGGAAGGGCCGGGTAGGGCGCCTCGGCCCGCGCCATCCGCTGGGCGCGCTCGGCCTCGGTCTCCTCCTCTACCCCTTCGTAGTTGACCCAGGAGCCGTGCTCGCCGTGGCGGCGCAGCAGGATCAGGTGGAGCCCCACGAGCGGCACCAGCAGCGCCGGCAGGAGCCAGATGTGGATGGCGAAGAAGCGGGTAAGGGTAGCCGGCCCCATCTGCGGGCCGCCCCGCAGGATCTCCTCCAGCTGGGTGCCGAAGATGGGCGAGTAACTGACCACGTGGGTGACCACGGTCGCGGTCCAGTAGGCCGCCTGGTCCCACGGCAGCATGGCCCCGGTGATGCCCAGGCCCAGCACCAGCAGGAACAGCACCACCCCCACTATCCAGTTCAGCTCCCGAGGCTTCTTGTAGGAGCCGCTGACAAAGGTTCGGACCATGTGCAGCCCGATCACCACGAAGAGGATGTAGGCCCCCCAGAGGTGCATCCCCCGGACGATGGCGGCGAACTCGTCGTGGTGCTCTATGAAGTTGAGGCTCGCCCAGGCCTCGGTGGTGGACGGGACGTAGGTCCAGAGCAGGAACATCCCGGTGACGATCTGCAGGATGATGAGGATCAGGGTCGCGCTGCCCAGCGAATATGCCCAGGCGCCCCGCCGCGGCACCGCCTCGTAGAGGAGCTGGTGGACCAGGTCCGTCACCCCCAAGCGTTCGTCGACCCAGCGGTAGGTGGTCGCCATCACGCCCGAGATCGGATGGGTCAGCTTGCGAGCCAGGGCGCTGCGCTCCAGGTCCTGAGCCATCTCACTTGCCCTCGGTCAGCACGTTGCGGACGTAGAGGGTGGTGCCGACGAGCTTGTGCTCATAGCGGAAGAGAGGCTTCGGCGGGGGCCCTCCGATGTTGGTGCCGATCATGCTGTACAGCCCGCCGTGGCAGGGGCAGAGGAACACCTGCAGGTTGAGGTCCCAGTGGACGTCGCACTGCATGTGGGTGCAGACGTTCGAGAGGGTGATCAGCTGGACGGCGTTGCTGAGGTTGACCTTGACCACGTAGACGGTGCGCGGCACCGGCGGCACCTGCCAGGCGTCCCCACTGTCATTCAGCATCACCACATAGGCCGTCGGCACCCCGATCGGCACATGCCGGATGTCCGCCACCAGAACCCAGGGTTGCTTGCTCTTGTAGAACACGGGGCTGAGGATCGATCCCACGATGGGAGCCGCGATCAGGAGCCCGGTGCCCGCCCCGGCCGCATTGATGCCCAGGATCATGAAGCGACGGCGCGACATCCGCCGCTGCGAGGCCTGCATCGGCTGCTCAGCCACTGCCGAGCACCACGATCTCGACCAGCAGCGCCACACACAGGCCCAGCAGGAAGAGCAATGTGAAGATGCCCGCCCCGACCGTCAGCCAGGCCGACATCTCGTCACCGTCTGCGAAGAGCTGGGGAACCCTCTTGATCGCGGTCCAGAACCCCACCAGCATGATCACGAAGAAGGAGGCGATGATGAGGCCCAGGTACCAAGCCGACTCAAAGTCCTGATAGTTCACGGCAGCACCCCGGGCGGGGCGTCGAAGTTCTGGGCGGATTGATGAAGGCTGAGCAGACAGGCGCTCTGCCCGGTGGTCGCATCGATCCCGCAGGGCAGCTTCGCGTTCTCCTTGATCACCCCCATGTAGATCGAGAGGACCAGGGCGGCCACCCCCACCGTGGCGATCAGGCGTCCCGCCGCCAGCGGCAGCCTGCCCTCAGCTCCCCGCTGGCGCAGGGAACGCAGGTAGAGGATCAGATTGGTGGCAGTCGCCAGGAAGGCGATCAGCAGCGCCAGGTAGCGCAGGAGCACCAGCTGGGCCGGGATCACCGCCGCCGGCAGCGCCGTCCCCGCCATCCCCAGCAGCGCCACCACGGTCAGGGCCGCCCCGCTGCCATGGGCCTGGAGCTCTGGGTTGTGCCTCCAGAAGACCAGATTGGCGCCCAGCACCACCACCGACAGCAGCAGCACCTGACCGATGAACAGCGATCCGGAGTTGAAGATGAACAGATTGTCGAAGGCGGGGACGGCGGTGCTCTTGATGGTGGCGGCCAGGAGAAAACCGGTGATCGGCTGGGCCATCAGAAAAATCGACCCGATCGCGAAGTTGATCCTGGCCGCCCAGCGCTGGTAGATCGCCTCCGCCTCCGACTTGGCCCGCCGGCCCCGCCAGACCGCCACCGCCGCCAGCAAGAGCGCCGACCAGGAGAGGGTGGCCCCGGCGTAGTGGAGAAGCAGCCAGGGGTAGCTGGGCGAGAACATCGCGTGGGCGGCGCTGATCGCGGTCCCAGGGGTCAGGGCATAGCTGTCCAATTGCGCGATCATGAACAAGAAGAGGTACTGGATGGCCGCGAAGGTGAAGCCCACCGCCAGATGGAGGCGGGGATTCATCTTGTCCCAGCGGTAGACGTACACCAGCAGCAGGGGCACGCCCACGAAGAAGCTGGCGAACGCGATCGTGAGCGGCAGCAGCAGCAGGTTGAGCAGGGTCCCGATGAGACGCCCGTACAGCCCGGTCAGGAGCACCACCGCGAAAACCGCCCAGGTGGCCCCGAAGCTGTAGAGGTAGAGGATGGAGTGCGCCAGGCTGCGGGCGTACCGCAGGCACTTCTCATCGCCACCCCGCCGCCGCCCGGCCAGCTCCATGAAGGGAGTCAGGCCGGCGGCGCCCAGGATGAACCCGACCAGGGCGATGTGGATCAGGAAGGTGGCGCCTATCGCGATCTCAGCACCGAGGGTGCCAAAAGGTAGGCGCGGTTGCGGGGTGGGGAACGCGGAGAACAGCACTGCCATGCAATGCTGACGGGGTGAGGGGTCCCAGGGCAACTCTGGGGCGGTAGCAATCTCGCCCCCGCCATACTCTGGACATGCGTGAGCCCCTCCTCCTGATCCACGGAGCCGACCCCTATCTGGTCACCACGGCCGCTCACCAGGCCCGGGCGGATCTCTGCCAGGACCTGATCTCGGACCTTGGCCTGGAGGAGTTCAAGGGGTCCTCAGATCTCGACGCGATCGAACGCAGCTTGGCCACCCCTCCTTTCCTGGCCATCCGCCGGGTGGTGATGATCTGGGACCCTCCTCAGCTGGCGGTCGGCAAGCGCTCGCCCCAGGCCGTGGAGAGGCTCCTGGGTGCGCTGGCCGCCCGCGCCGACACCACCGCCACCTGTCTGGTGGTGCGCTCACTGCTCGCCAGCCCTTCGGTGCTGGCCAAGGGCGTGCGCGGCCTGGGAGGTGAGGTCAACCAGATCCCACGGCCCACCGGCCGGGAGCTGAGGGCCTATGTCGACCGCCGCATCGACGCCCGGCGGTTGAACCTCGAGATGCCGGTGGTGCGGCTGCTGCTCGACGTGGCCGCCCAGGACCTGGGCTGGCTGGAGATGGAGCTGGACAAACTGGAGCTGTACGGGCAGGCAGGAGCCAGGATCGGCGAGACCGAGGCGGCGCTCCTGGTGACCGCCGCTCCGCCAACCGAGCTCTACCGGGTCACCGATGCCCTCTTCGAGAGCCCGAGCGCGGTCGGCCCGCGGCTCCGGGCCGTGCTGGGCCGGGCGGACATCCAGCCACCGGCGGTGGTGGGTGCCCTGGCGAGAACCCTACGGGACTTGATCGACTACTCCGATCCTCAACCCGGAGATCACCGGAAGGCAACCCCGGCCTGGCTCCAGGAGCGCCTCTCGCGCCAGCTCTCCCGGGCCGGCCGCGAGCGCATCCAGCGCTGGCTGATCGCGCTCGCGGACCTGGATTGGGAGACGAGGACAGGCGCGGTGGATGCCAGTGAAGGCCTGGAGACACTGTTGGCGCGCATGGCGGTCGAGCTCCAGGAGAGCCGCCGAGCCAGAGCTTAGCTGCGTTCGCTGCCCGTGGATCCAGCCGTCCGCCGGGTGCGGGCCGCGGTCCGTTCGGTCTTGGTGACCGGCTTGGCCTTGCCCCCAGCCCCCGTCTTCTTGCCCGCCGGGCTGGCCTTCGGCCTGGTGCCGCGGGCCGTCACCGGCCGCTTCTTGGCCGCCGCCACGACCGCCCCGCTGGACTCCGCCGCCGCCATCCTGGCCGCCAGCTTCATCAGCCGCGACTTGCGCCGACTGGCGTTGCGGGCATGCAGGACGCCATGCTCAGCTGCCTTGTCCAGCGCGGAGCTGGCCAGCCGCACCAATGCGTCCGCATCCGCGGGCTCGGCCCCGACCACTGCCCGACGCGCCTTCACGACGGCCGTACGCACAGCGGAGCGCACCCCTCGATTCTGCTCGTGCTTACGCGCGGCCGAGCGGATCCGTTTGCGCGCTGAACTGCTGTTAGCCAATTTCTCCTCGACCTCGATGACGGCGCTGGGACTGGACGGCCTGGCCCAGTCGCCACCCCGACGCCGCAGTATACCAAGCTGCCTCGTGGACCACTTAGAGTAGACATGGTGTTGCGCTTGGGGCAGGCCCCTGCCAAGTTGAACTTGGTCTTGGAGTTGACCGGTCGCCGTGGCGACGGCTACCACGAGCTGGCGGCGGTCTCCCACACCGTGGGGTGGAGCGATGTGATCGGGTTGGAGCCACTGCCGGCCCGGGCCGGGCCCAGAGAACCCTGCCAGCTATTGGTCTTCGGCCCCCACGCGGCTCGGGTTCCGCACGGCCGTGACAACATCGTGCTGAGAGCAGCTGGTCTGCTCCGAGAGCGGGGCCTGGGAGAGGCTCTGGGCCGGATCGTGCTCGAGAAGCGGATTCCCACCCAGAGCGGCCTCGGCGGGGGCTCGGCCGATGCCGCCGCCGTGATCCGCCTGGCGGCTGGCGGGGCTCCCCGGCCGGCGCTGGAGTCGGTGGCCCTCGCCTGCGGCGCCGATGTCCCATTCGCCCTGGTCGGCGGGGCGGCGCAGGTGGGGGGAGTTGGCGAGCTCCTGACAACCCTGCCCCCGCTCACCAGCAGCCTGTTCCTGGTGGTGGTGCTGGCGGCGGTCTCCACCGCCTCCGCCTACGCGGCGGTCCAACCCGCGGACTTCGGTGATGGGTCTCGCGCCCAGCGCCTGGCCAACTCGCTGCTCGCCGGCGCATCCCCGGATCCCACCATCTACGGCAGCGACTTGCTGCCGGCGGCGCTGCGAGTCTCCCCGGCGCTCAGGGAGCGGCTGGACGCCCTGCGCCGGGGCACCCCCGGCACCGACTGGGCGATGACCGGAAGCGGCGGCGCCTTCTTCACCCCCATTGACGACCCCGATCGGGCGGCCCGCACGGCCAGGGCGGTCGCTGTGGCCTGCCCGGGGGCCGCCATCAGAACCGTTCTTTCGGAGCCAGGGTGGCCGGACCCGATCTGAGGCTGGGAGCCGCGGTCGGCCTTGGCAAGTTCGCCGGGAGAGCCTCCCGGCGCCTTGGCCTGGGCGGCGGCACAACCCTGCCTGGTGATGTGGCGAGGGCAATCGATCCAAGAGTGCTTGCCAAGCTGGCGTCGACGGTCGCTGTGGGCACGGTGCTGGTGACTGGCACCAACGGCAAGACCTCCACCGCGGCCATGCTGCGGACCATCGCTGCCGCTGCTGGGTGGCGTGTCGGCGGCAATCCCAGCGGCTCGAATCTCGTCTTCGGCCTGACCGCGGCGGCTCTGGAGCGAGCTGACCGCCACGGTCGGGTGGCGGCGGATTGGATGATCCTCGAGGTCGATGAGCTGAGTGCCCCCCAGGCCGTGGCCGAGATCCAACCCCGCGGGCTGGTGGTCCTGAATGCCTTTCGCGACCAGCTGGACCGGTCCTTCGAAGTGGACCAGATCGCGCGCCGCCTGGAAGCGGCCGTCGCCGCGCTGCCCCTGACCAGCTTCTGGGTGGGCAACGCCGACGACCCCCGGGTGGCGGCGATCGGAGCGGAGTCGGGCGGTCGCGCCAACCGCGCGCGGATCCTCTTCGGCCTGGACGACCCCCGGGCCGCCCAGGCGACCCTGCCGGTGGTCGCGGATGCGAGGGTTTGCCCGCGCTGCCGGGGCGAGCTGGCCTTCAGTGCGGTCTACTACGCCCACTGCGGGGTGTACGCCTGTCCCGACTGCGGGTTCCAAAGGCCCCAACCGCACGTGCGCGCGAGCGAGATCCGACCGTCCGGGCTGGACTCCCTGGAGGTCGTCATCCGGGACGCCCGGGGGGCCTCCACCGATGTCTCCGTACGGCTCGGAGGCATCTTCCAGGCCGCCAACGTGGCGGCGGCCTTCGCCACCGCCACCGCGATGGGCGCGGCCGGCGCCCAGGTCAGCTCCGCCTTGGCCTCGTTCGAGCCCGCCTTCGGACGCTCCCAGCTGGCGGTCTGGAAGGGAGCGCAGGTGCGACTCATGCTGGCCAAGAACCCAGCCGGCATGGGCGAGAACCTGGCTTCGTTGGCGGCGCTGGACTCCAGCCCGGTCATCGCCATCGCCCTCAACGACGGGATTGCCGACGGGCGCGACATCTCCTGGATCTGGGACGTCGATCTGGAACTCCTCGCGCGGGCCCGCAGCCTGACGGTGGTGGCATCGGGCACCCGGAGCCGGGACCTGGTTCTGCGGCTCGCCTATGCCGGTTTCGACCAGGCCCTCATCAGGGTGTGCCCGGACCCCGAGGAGGCGCTCAGCGCTCTGGCCCAGATGGCCAGGCCCGGGGTGCCGGCGCCGGCCCTGCTCACCTACACCGCGATGCTCAGCTGGCACCGTCTGCTGGTGCGCGCGGGAGCGAGCCAGCCCTTCGGGAGCGGCTCATGAGCCAGCGGACGCTGGTGCTGGGTCTGCTCTATCCCCGTGAGATGAACCTGTATGGGGACCGCGGCAACGTGTTGGCGCTGGCCCGGCGCGCCCGCCGCCGGGGACTCGCCCTGGAGGTGGTGACGATCGGGCTCGCCGATCAGGACGCCGGCCTGATCCCCACCTGCTCCGGCTTCTTCATCGGCGGGGGCCAGGATCTGGACCAGGTCAGAGTCGCGCAGGACCTGGTCCGGGCCAAGGGACCCGCGCTCCGGCAGGCGGTGTCCGGCGGAGCCCCCCTGCTGGCAGTCTGCGCCGGCTTCCAACTGCTCGGCAGCCACTACCTCACCCAGGACGGCACCCGAATCCCAGGGCTGGGACTCCTTCCAATGCGCACGGTCGCGGGCTCGGAACGCTTGGTTGGCAACCTCCTGGTCGAGGCCGATCCGGCGCTGGGCCTGCGCCAGCCACTCCTGGTCGGGTTCGAGAACCACAGCGGTCGAACCGAGCTGGAACCTGGGCTGGCGCCCCTGGGCCGGGTGGTGCAGGGCCGGGGCAACAGCGGCAACAGTGGATTCGAAGGTGCCTGGGCTGGCAACGTGCTGGGCACCTACCTGCACGGGCCCCTGCTGCCCAAGAACCCAGAGCTCGCCGACTGGTGGCTGGGCGCGGCTCTCGCCCGGATCGGCCAGACTGCCGAGCTACCTCCCTTGGACGACTCCCTGGAGGAGGATGCCCGCGTCGAGGCGATCGCCAAGACTCTGCATCCCGATCGCGTGTCGCGCTTGCGGCTGCTGGGCCACGGCCTGGCCGCTAAGGGACCTGGCTGAGGGAGCTGGGCAAAGGCAGGGGGCCGGGCAGGATGTCGGTCGGCTTCTGAATTGAGAAGCTGGCTCCGTATTGGCCGTAGTCGACCGCGAAGTTCAGGCTCACGCCGATGGTTCCCTGCGGCGCCGGGGTCTGACTGGGGGCCAGCAGGCCGAGTGCCCCCAGATTGACGGTCACACCGGCGCTCAGGCTTTCCTGCTGGGGAAGGTGGGTCTTGGTGGCGATGTAGATGTCGCCGGTCGCCTGGTTGAACTGAAGGAGCTGGGAGAGGCCTGAGATCTGAGCTCCAGTGGATGGTGACGCGCCGCTGCCCAGGGCACCGGCGGCGCCGCTCACGATCTGGGAGAGACCGGCACCGCTTACGACCACCCTGAGCTGATCGACCTGGATCCCGTCACGGGACTCGGTCCCCATGTTGGTCACAGTCGCCACCCCCTTGCCCAGGGTGCCGAGACTCTTCAGCTCCGAGGGGAGGTTGGCCACCTGGGACGGCAGTTGCACGCCCTGACTTGAACCCAGTGGTGGCGCGCCCAGCAGGTACCAATGGCTCCCGTCCAGGCTGGCGTAGGCGCCGCCGCCCACCTCGATCAGCTGGAGCGGCGCCGGGAGAAGGCCGGGCAGGCTGTAGATGATCCGGAACTCGGTCGGGCTCTGGAAGTCGATGGTCCCGCTCAGTGGGGAGGCATTCAGTTCCTGCTGCAGTTTGGTCAACGGCTGCAGGCTGGCGGCAGGCAGGCCGTTGACCCCGGAGATGGTCACATTCACCCCGGCCTTGAAGGTGGCCTGGAAGCTGGTGCCGAAGGCGCTGGTGTTGGCGGTGCCCAGAAGCTTGGCCGCCACCGCGCGAGGACTCACGACGGGGGCGGCCGGCGAAGTCCCGCAACCGCCCAGCACCAGCCCTCCTACGGACGCCGCCGCCGCCGCCATCGCCACCGCCCGCGCCCTATGGACCACGGCCAGATGGTAGCGCGGGCACGAGGACCTGCGGTTCCCGGTCATTGGATCGTCACCGGGGCCGGACCTCCACCAGCCTGGGCGGCGTAGTAGCGTAGGCGCCGTGGCGGACGACCCTGTGCGGCGGAAACGGCCAGCGGGACGGGTCAAGCCCTCCCGGACGGCCCGCCTGCGGGCCGTCGCCGGGGGTCCGTCCAACGCCTCGGATCCGCTCGGCGATCCCTCCAGCTATATCAACCGCGAGCTGAGCTGGCTGGAGTTCGACGCCCGGGTGCTGGCGGAGGCTCAGGACGCCCGGGTCCCGCTGCTGGAACGGCTGCGGTTCCTGGCGATCACGGCCAACAACCTGGATGAGTTCTACATGATCCGGGTGGCCTCCCTGAAGCGCCAGCTGGGCGAGCACGTGCAGGCCACCCATGCCGACCAGATGACCGCCACCGAACAGATCCAGGCGATCACCGCGCGCAGTCAAGAGCTGGGGGCGGCCCAGCTCAAATGCCTGCTGACCGACGTGGTCCCGGCACTGGCCGACAAGCAGGTCCGCGTGCTCCTGATGGGCGAGCCGCTGACCGCCCCAGAGCGGGCTCGCTGTGACGACTTCTTCGATCGTCACCTCTATCCATTGCTCACCCCCTTGGCGATCGACCCCGCGCATCCCTTCCCCTACCTGAGCAACCTCTCGCTCTCGATCGCGGTGGTCCTGGGCGAGCCCGGTGACCGGACCCCCAGGGTGGCAAGGGTCAAGGTGCCATCGTTCCTGCCGCGGTTCTTCCGGGCCGGCACCCAGGGTCCCTTCGTGCCCGTGGAACGGATCATCGCCGAGCGGCTCGGACGGCTCTTCCCAGGCATGGAGATCCTCTCTCACGGGGTCTTCCGGATCACCAGAGACGCCGACTTTGACGTCGATGAGGACGAGCCCGACCTGCTCTCCGCCATCGAGGAGGAGCTCCGGGAGCGCCGCTTCGGTGCCATCGTGCGCGTCGAGACCGGACCCGCCTTGGCGCCCGAGCTGGTAAGCATGCTGGAGACGGAGCTGGGAGTCGGCCAGGATGAGATCCAGCCGGTGGACGGGGTCCTGGACCTGACCGGACTCTTCAGCGTCGCCGACGAGGTCGACCGCCCGGACCTGTCCTACCCCGCGTTCAGCGGCACCACTCCGCCCCGGCTGCTGAGCGTTCAGGACCAGGACCCCGACATCTTCGCCGTGGTCCGGCGCGGGGACATCCTGGTCCAGCATCCCTACGACTCCTTCGCCGCCACCACCGAGCGCTTCATCGAGCAGGCGGCGCGGGACCCCAAGGTGGTCGCGATCAAGCAGACCCTCTACCGCACCAGCGGCGACACCCCGGTGATCGGAGCCCTGACCAGGGCGGCTGAGGATGGCAAGCAAATAGTGGTGCTGGTGGAGATCAAAGCCCGCTTCGATGAGCAGAACAACATCCGCTGGGCGCGCCAGCTGGAGCAGGTCGGGGCCCATGTCGCCTATGGGGTTCCCGGGCTCAAGACCCATGCCAAACTGGTGCTGGTGGTGCGCCAGGAGGAGGGCGGGGTGCGCTACTACGCGCACATCGGGACCGGCAACTACAACGCGGTGACCGCCAGGCAGTACACCGACTTCGGACTCCTCACGGCCCGCCGCGAGATCACCGAGGAGGTGGCCGACCTCTTCAACTACCTGACCGGGTACTCCCGCAAGCGCGACTACCGCAACCTGTGGGTGGCGCCCATCAACGCCATCGAGAGATTTGAGGAGTTGATGGAGCGTGAGTTGGGCCACCTGCGAGAGGGCCGGCCCGCGGGGGTCATCATCAAGGTCAACGGCCTCACGGACGGCCGGGCGATGCGGGCGATCTACAACGCCTCCCGGCAGGGGCTCCCCATTCGACTCCTGGTGAGGGGGATCTGCGCCCTGCGTCCGGGGGTCGCCGGCCTCAGCCCCAGCGTGGTGGTGCACAGTGTGATCGGCCGCTTCCTGGAGCACGGCCGGGTGTTCGCCTTCGAGAACGGCGGGTCTCAGGAGGTGTTCATGGGCAGCTCGGACCTGATGGGCCGCAATCTCTATCGACGGGTCGAGTGCGTGGTGCCACTGCACGACGCCCAGGCCCGCCGCGAGGCACTGGACGTGCTGGAGATGATGTGGCAGGATCGCCGTCAGAGCTGGCGGCTGGCGGAGGACGGCAGCTGGAGTCGGGTCGAGCCCGACTCCTCGGAGCCGGGCATTCAGGAGAGGTTGATCGAACGCGCCAAGGCCAGGCCGCTCGGCTGGGAGGGCCCGCGGCGCAATGGAGGCGGCGGTGAACGCAGAACAGGCTAGGCAATTCCTAGCTGACAACCATCGCTGCGTGCTGGCCACCTATCGGCGCGACCAGACGGTCCAGATGTCACCCGTGGTGGCCGGGGTGGACGAGCGCGGACGGGTGCTGATCAGCAGCCGCGAGCAGGCGGTCAAGACCCTCAACCTGAGGCGGGACCCCAGAGCGGCGCTGGTCGCCTTCACCGACTCCTTCTACGGGCCCTGGGCCATGATCTGGGGCTCGGCCGAGGTGGTCCACCTGCCCGAGGCTCTGCCCCTGCTGGAGGATTACTACCGCCGGGTCCTGGGGGAGCACCCCAACTGGGAGGAGTACCGCCAGGCGATGCGCGACGAACACCGGGTGCTGTTGCGCCTGACCATCTCGCAGGCCGGCCCGGTCCGCCTCGGCTGATCTGGTGGCGGACGTCGACTTCCAGGCCGCGGTCGCCCAGGTGGGAGCCTATGCCGCGGCCCTGATCAGGCCCGGAATGCGGCTTGGCCTCGGCACCGGGCGAACCACCAGCTCCTTCCTGGAGGCGCTCCGGCCCCACCTGGGCCACGACCTCGAGATCACAGCCGTGTGCACGTCGGCCGCGACTGAGGCGCAGGCCCGGTCGATGGGGATCGAGGTGGTCTTTTCAACCGCGATCCCCCTCGACCTCGACATAGATGGCGCCGACGAGATCGACCCGGCCCTCGACCTCATCAAGGGAGGTGGCGGCGCCATGGTCCGCGAGAAGGTGGTGGCCGAGAGGAGCCGGCGCTTTTGGGTCATAGCCGACGCCAGCAAACTGGTCGAGCGATTGGGGGAGCAGCGCCCGGTACCCCTGGAGGTCCTCCCCTTCGACTGGGAGGGCACGGCGGCCCGGGTGGAGCAGCTGGCGGGATGCCGCCCAGCCCGGCGGGGCGGCCGGGAGCCATTCGTCACCGACAACGGCAACTTCGTGCTGGACCTCCCCTATCGGGTCCGCCGACTCGACCCGGAGCACCTGGCCGGCGCCCTGGCGGTCATCCCGGGGGTGTTCGGACACGGCCTCTTCCTGAAGACCGCGACGGCCGCTCTGGTATCAGACGGCCTCTCGGTCACTGTCCTCGGGGACCTGGAGCGGCAGCGCGCCGTCCTCTGACCTCGTGACGAGCGCAAGCCCCTGGCTTTAGCCATGGGGTCGAGCGAGTTGCGCGGAGAGGTGCAGGGGAACGGACGTGCGGCATAGACTCGCCTGCGGCGTATACTGTTCCCGGTGGCTGGTGCAACGCTACGGTCGAATGCCAACATCACGTTCCGCTGCGCGTACCACGTGGTGTGGTGCCCGAAGTACCGGCGCAAGGTGCTCACCGGGGACATC
>JAKAWF010000368.1 GCA_021817025.1 bacterium | reverse complement strand
ACTGGGGAAGGTCGTGGTGCACCGCACGATGTGGCTCGATGGGTTCATCGCCGGCTTCAACGATGCGATGGATTGGATCTTCGAGTACGTGACTTCCGATGGACAGTCCCGAGATGATCACGGCCACGGGAGCGATTCTCTCCGGCCGACGAACCTACGAGGTCGGCCGGAGAGACGTTGGGAAGGAGACTGGCGAGGCGTACGGCGGTACGTGGTCGCCTCGTCGTTCCGCCGCCGCAGCCGGTACATGGTCGCCACCGAAGCCAGATAGGTGGCCTGGTCCAGCAGCTTGGCACAGGGGACCGCGGGGGCCGAGGAGCTGCGACTACTTGTCCATCTCGGCGGCCAAGTCCTGATAAGCAGGCACAGGGACCTCCCAGCCCGCCTCGGTGTCGTCGGGTGCGCTTCCAGCGAGATACGCGGCGAGCTTCTCGAAGTGGATCTGCCACCCGACCCCAAAGTAGGTAAGCGGCTCGAGGGGCAAGTTCCCGATCTCAACGACCAGGACGGTCTGGTTGCCGTCTGCGGTCAGAGTGGCATCGAGGGTCTGGTCGAACGGCGGCACGCCTTGACCCTTGCGCCAGGACTGCTCCGACTCCCGGGTCGTCACCACTAGCCGCCTCGGGGCCTCGCACGCTTCCACGCGCCCTGTACCTTCCCAGTCATCTGCATCGACGAAGCGTCGGAACGTTCCTCCATCTCGGAGGTCCCCTTCCCCCCCTGGCGTGCCATTGGGCGAGGCGGCCAGGGTCCGTGATCGCCGACCACAGGTCGTCGATGTCCGTGTCGAAGCGGTCTTCCAGGCGCACGACGCCTCTTCCATCGACCCATCGCAGGCTGCCCAGGATGCGGGTGCCATCAGGTGCGTTCTTGGTCACTTGTCGTCGCCCGCTCCCGCTTGGGTGGGCACCGCCCACGAATCCATGTTGACATACCCGCCACGGCCGGGGGGCCACGTCGACCTGCTCGGTGCCGTGCGCCACCTCCAGCAGGTGGGCTTGCTCGGCGCCCGTGAGCGCCTTCGGCTCCCGCATGTCCCCTTAGCGCTGGGGAGTTCTGGGACGGGTGGCGAGGCACCGATCGCCACCCACGAAGGTGTACGGTGGCGATCACCTGCCGCTCTTCGGGCTCCTCTGACATAGACTCCTACTCAGCGACCAGCGCCACCGGTGGAGAGGTCGTGGTTGGAGATGGAGCCTGGAGTGGACGCCGCGTGAGTGGGAACACGGGCCCCGCAGCGTGGTCGATGACACAGCTGATCAACGCCGTGGATGCCAACGGGGTCCGATCGCTGCAGCTGAGTTCGCTCCGCATCACGGCCGCCGTGGCCAACCCGCCCGCCGACTCTGCGCGAACAGCGTGGGTGAGCGCTGGACAGCCAACCTACGTGATGCGAACGCTGATCGCTGCGGCCCGGGCCCACGGGGTGACGGTCGCCAACGTGGTCACCCGGGCCGGCGCGGCGGGCTCCTCCGAGGTGCTTCGGATCGGCCTCCCGGTCGTGGCGTTCTGCCTGCTCGCCATGGTGGCCGTGATGCTGGTTCGCGCCTTCCGACGCCCCGCCGACCGCTGGGGGTCTGCGATGCAGTTCGCCACCGAGGTGCCGGGGCTGCCCGGCCCGGCCGGAAGCAACCAGTCCGGACGTCCGCGCAGGCAGGGCTCGGGAGGGTCGGCGCTGAGCCGATGGGTCCGGCCCCCGGACCTCGCCCCGGCTCCCACCCAGGACGTGGAGGCGGCGGTGACCTTTGCCAGTGTGGGGGGCGTCGACGAAGTCCGGGACGAGCTCGTCGAGGTCGTTGACTTCCTGCGCAACCCTGAGCGGTACTGGCGGCTCCACTGTGAGCTTCCCCGGGGGGTGCTCCTGGTCGGTGAGCCAGGAACCGGAAAGACTCTGCTGGCTCGGGCGGTGGCCGGCGAGGCCGGAGTCCCCTTCCTGCACATGGCGGGGTCCGAGTTCGTGGAGGTGTATGTGGGGGTCGGGGCCAGCCGGGTGCGTCAGCTCTTCCAACGGGCCCGGGAGGCGGGTTCGGCGATCGTATTCATCGACGAGATCGACGCGGTGGGCATGCGCCGGACCGCCACCACCGCCGGGACCGCTGAGCAGAACCACACCCTGAACCAGCTGCTCACCGAGCTGGACGGCTTCACGCCGCGCTCCCGGATCGTGGTCCTGGGAGCCACCAACCGGGTTGATGTGCTTGACCCAGCCCTGCTGAGGCCCGGGCGCTTCGATCAGCAGATCGTGGTCCATATTCCCGACCGTGCCGGCCGGGAGGCGATCCTGCGCATCCACGCCAGCCGGGTGCCTCTCGCTCCCGACGTCGACCTGGCGGTCGTGGCTCGTCGCACCACCGGCTGGAGCGGCGCCCATCTGAAGAACCTGGTCAACCGGGCGGCCCTGTGGTCGGCTCGCCGGGACCGCTCCCAGGTGACGATGGAGGCCTTTGAAGCGTCCTACCAGCAAGCGCTCCTGGGGCCTGCCCGAGCGGTCACCATGAGCCCGGAGGAGAAGGAGCGGGTGGCCCATCACGAGGCGGGGCACGCCCTCCTGGCCGTGCTGGTCCCGGGCGCAATGCCCCTGGCGTCGGTGAGCATCACCCCCAGGGGCCGCAGCGGCGGCGCAACGCTCACCAACGTGGAGACCGAGACCCAGGAGCAGACGATCTCGGACTTGACCGCGCGCCTGGTGCGCTCATTCGGCGGTCGGGTGGCCGAGGAGCTCCGCTATGACGGCGACTTCAGCACTGCGGCGGAGGAGGATATGCGGGAAGCGACCGTGTTGGCGGCGGGCATGGTCACGAGGTGGGGCATGAGTGAGATCGGACCCGCGAACCTCTCCGCTCTCGAGTTGGCCCGGGCCCGGGAGGGTTTGGTCTCGCCGGCAGTGAGCGATGCCACCGCTGCCCGGGTTGACGAGGAGGTGTCGAAGTTGCTGCTGCGGTCCTTGGAGGCTGCGCGGGCGCAGCTCACCGCCAACCGGGCTGCGCTCTCCGCGCTGGCCGCGGCGCTGGTGGCCCAGGAAACCCTCGCGGCGGAGGAGATAACCAGGATCGTGGGGCGCTTCAGCCCAAGCGCGTGAGGAGGTGGCAATCCGGGTGAGTTCGGGCGGCGCGGCTGCTCTGGAGCATCAACCTCCACCACACGAGCAGAACGTTGGCGCATGCGAGCCGTTAGGCCGCTTCTGCCACCGCCGTCGATCCAGCCTCGCACTCTTTGTCCAAAAATTCCGCAGCTATCGTGATCAGAACCCTGCACGACGGCTGATCCCTCACAGAGTGACGCCAGACCGCCCTGGGCGAGGCAGGTCCACGCCCAGCGTTGGCTGCCCCCAGCGCGTAACACCAGCCGGCCCCGGCCCCGGCTCGCCCCTGGGCCCACCGTGACAAGCCCTCGTGTGCCAGTAGGGCCGATCCGGCCACTGACGTGACCGCAGGGAGCCTAATCGGAACCCTTTCCCGCTCGCCCGGCTACCGGAGGGTGGAACGCCGGCGACCGGTCATCATGGACTCGTGAGCCGAAGACTCGATCAGCCCTTGGGGCCAGCTAAGTTACGCCTGCGCGGCCGCACCGGCCCCGGTGCTGGCACGCGGAGTTGCCGTTCACAGTGCCGCCGAGGCTGTGCCGGGGGACGCGCCCACCACGATGACTGACCAGTCCGGCCGGGGGGCGCTCACGGTCTTCCTGGGATCCGCCCCGGGGGTGGGCAAGACCTTCTCGATGTTGGAGGAGGGCCGCCGTGAACGCGACTCGGGCACCGACGTGGTGGTGGCCTGGGCGCAGACCTACGGCCGACCGCTCACGGAGCAGGCGCTGGATGGCTTGGAGAGGATCCCGCCGCTGGTGCTCGAGTACCACGGGATCC
>JAKAWF010000367.1 GCA_021817025.1 bacterium | reverse complement strand
TGAGACGCAGGTCGACCAGCAATTCAGGGTGGGCACGCTTCCTCATGTGCGGCACTGGGAGGCGATCATCAACTCGGTGACGCAGGAAGACTATGGCCTGCCGGTGGCGGCGCACTTCGACACCGGGCGGGAGGCTGAGGACCGGCTGATGGAGGCGCAGGCCCACCAGATCTGGGTGAGCATCGGGGCCGAGTCCACAGATGAGGTCCGGGACCAGATCCTGGGGCTGCCGATCGACAATGAGAACCCGGTGCCGAGGGGCTACTTCTCGGCCAAGGGGGCGTTCGTCCCGATCCACCAACTCCAGGCGCTGGCCGGGCCGGTGGACCCGGAGACGTACTCGCCGACTGACGCCCCAGCTGCCCCAGTGTGGGCGCAGACGATCTCGGGCTTTGGGCCGGCTGCGCCCCAGGAGATGGCGCTCGGCCCGCAGGATATCCACCAGCAGGTGGGTTCCGAGCACGCAGGCGCTCCGGTTGACCCGATGGACGCTCAGTATCAATCGGCCGCCACTGAGACGGCGGACAAGCCCGCAGGCTACGGGCTGGCCGGGTTGGAGCGCAACGCTGGACGAAGTGGTAAGTCTCTGGATCTGGCCAAGTGGCAGCGGCAGTCGCGGGACCGGCTGCGGCGTGGCAAGCGGCCTCGCCAGTTCGCGGACTCGGCCATTGACCAGCGTACCCATGACGCGGTGTGGGACCGGCTCTGCAAGGCCACGTCGCAGGATGAGGTGGACAGCGCATTCAGGGCCGGGCTGCAAGATGCGGCGGCGGCGCAGATCGGCCTTCGCGGGCCTGAGCCGCTGCCGGGGTCTGCGGGAGGGCAGCCCGACCCAAAAGACCGTGAGCGGCGTCCGGGGCCGTGGGGCTACCTGGAAGCCGCACTCGTGGCCTTCTACGAGCCTCTGGTCTTGGCCGGGCTGATGGCATCGGTGCCGAGCCTAGCGGCGACTCAGGCATGGTTCCGGGAGTGGGCCAAGACGCCAGGGCTGCCGGCCGACTCGGACGCGGCCCAGGATGTGGCGAGGGCATTCGCGGCCACGTCGATGCCGCTCGACAAGGGGCCGCTGGGAGACACGATCGAGCGGATCTACCGCGACTCGTGGCTGCCTGGGGCGCAGGACGCGGTGGCCCAGTTGGGCGCTAGGGCGGATCGCAGCATCCCACTGGTCCAGGCGGTCGACGAGACGGACTGGCCGCAGTGGGTGCCGGGCAACCCACCGGGGGTGGCGGACCTACGGAGCTTGGACTTCGACCCGATGGGAGCTGAGGTTGGCTCGTGGCTGAAGGAGATGGACGCGACGACATGCCGCCAGATCGCGGAGATCCTGCATGACGGGGTTGAGTCTGGGGACGGCGTGAACGTGATCGCGGCCAAGATCGACCAGCACCTGCACAACCCGAGCCGGGCCAAGATGGTCGCGGTCACCGAGGTGAACCGGGCCATGAGCCGCTCGGCCTTCACGATCTACAAGGCACACGGGGTACCGATGTGGGACTTGGTGACTCAGGTGGGCGCGTGCCCGATCTGCCTGGCGGTGAAGGCGCACAACCCGCACCCGATGACTGACATCACCGAGCGGCCACCTCTGCATCCCCGCTGCAGGTGCGTACCAGCCCCCGCGTACCCACCGGTACGTTCCACTGCTACGCCTATGGGAGGGCTGTGAGTTGGCGCACTTTGGCGTAGACATCGACGGGTGCCTCGACGAGAATCCGGCCCTTATGGGGTCGCTGCTAAACGCCTTGCGGTCTGCCGGACACCGGGTGACCGTGATGACGGGTTGCTCGGCGAAGGTGCCAACGCAGCAGGACTTCGACGAGAAGGCTCAGTACCTCAAGAGCCTGGGGTTGGGGAACGCATGGGACGATATGGTTGTCTTCGGAGACCCGCCGCACAAGGCGAAGGCGAAGTACTGCAAGACTCACCACGTTGACTGCCTGATCGACAATGATGTTCAGAACCTGAACCGGGCGAGCAAGTACTGCACCACCTTGGCGGTCTGGAACTCGCTCATCCCGCCAGAGGATAAGTCGAGCACTAAGGTCGGACTCTAGCGTCCTGGATGGCTTGGCGGCATGCCCGGCACTGGCGGTTGGCCTTGTAGGGCGAACTGGCGGGCGGCAGGTACGTGTTCTCAGGCGTGTACTCGTGGCCGTGGCGGCAGTGCGTTGCCAGCTCGCGGGGCGCTGCCACCCGGAACGGAACCCCGCGCTGCACATTGACGGCGAAAAGGACCGGTTCGAGATGGTCTGGGTTGACGCAGTGCCGAACTCGGCAGAGATGGTCAAGGGTCATGCCGTCCGGGATCGGCCCGCGAAGCAGTTCCCACGCGAGACGGTGGGCTAGCCAGCACTTGCCACTCCCGGCGACAGTGAACTTGCCGTAGCCGTTGGGCATGCGGTAGCCGGTCCAGAGCCAGTGGCCCTCGGCGTTGTCACGGTCGATCCGCGCCTCAAGCCTGTCCCGCAGACTGGCACCGCGCGAGCCATTCCGGGAAGGACCGGCCAGCCGCTTGCCTCGAGCAGCTCGCTGGTAGTGAAGCCCGCAAAGGGAGCGACCCACGACGGGCCGCTCACATTCTGCCACTGAGCAGGGCGTGCGCACGACATGCATTGTAACCGACAAGCTGGCAAATGACGAGGGCACATGAGCGCGAAGCGATCTCTGGTGCGGCGCAACCTGAAGCAGGCGGGATGGAAGGGGCGCAAGTCCAAGCGCGGCAAGCCGCTGGAGGACGCGGCGCATGACGTGGCGATCGTCCTCGGCGTGCTGAAGGCGCGGGACCGGGCCAAGAGCACCCTCGCCGCCGCCAACTACATCCCCAAGGAGACGTGATGGCAAGTCTGAACAACCTCCTGACCCAGGCGTCGGCCACGTACACCGCCTCTGGAAGCAGCGCGTCGCTGAGCGTCCCGCTGGCGATCACGACCGCAGCCGTGGACGTAGACGTGACGGCAGCCTCTGGCACCAGTCCGACCCTTGCGCTCTACCTAGACCGTCAGGGGGCGGATGGGATCTGGTACAACGTCTGGACCTCATCCTCGATCACGGCAGCGGGGACGGCTTCGACCTCGGTCGGCCCTGGGTGCGTGACCGGGGCGGTCCTGACTGGCGCGATCCGGCTGAGGTGGGTGCTTGGGGGAACATCCCCGAGCTTCACCTTCTCAGCCTCCATCGTCGGACGTTAGGAGGGCACGGCCATTTGCTGGTCATGTGGATGCTTGAGGCCCTCTGACGACCACGGGGACCCTCGGGCGCTGACGACGGAGGACCTGCGGGCTGCGGCGGACCAAGCGGGGACGGACATCCCGGGCGCGGTGGCGAACATGGTTCGCACCCTATCGCTGCACAGAGGTAGGCAGGCGGGCGCAGCCAAGAGCGAGTACGCAGCGGTGAAGGTACTGGGCACTGAGCCAGAGCGCCGGTTCACCTTGGGGCTGGCTTACCCAGCCAACCGACCTGACGTGGGCAAGGCAGCCGATGGGTTCCGTGACTTCGTGAGCCAGGAAGTGCTGGAGGATGCGGCCTGGTCCTTTATGCGGAAGGGCGGCAGCGTGGGCATTCAGCACGTGGACGGCACCGACGGCCACGGCACTGTGGTCGAGAGCTACCTATGGCCCAGCGATGCGCCGTGGCAGTCACCTACCGGGCAAGTGGTCCGCAAGGGTGACTGGGTGCTGGGTGTGGTATGGGACGAGCCAACCTGGGCGGAGATCAAGGCAGGTGAACTAAACGGCTTCAGCCCCCAGGGGGCCGCTCGCCGCCGTCAGCCGTCAGCCGAGGCGCTGGCGAACTTGAGGAGCTTCTGAGATGGACATAACAGAGTTCGAGTGGCTCGACCCGGATCGGGTGGACGCCG
>JAKAWF010000027.1 GCA_021817025.1 bacterium | reverse complement strand
TCGCTCGGGCGCTGGTGGCAGCCGAGGACGTGCCGCCCTTCGCCAATGCGGCGATGGACGGCTTTGCCGTGCGCGCCGAGGACGTCCGAACTGCCTCGTCGCGCCTGCGCTTGATCGGATCGGTCACTGCGGGACGAGTTGCCGACGAACGGGTCGGGCCGGGCCAGGCGATGGCGATCACGACGGGAGCGCCGCTGCCCGCCGGCGCGGACGCTGTCTGCATGGCTGAGCGGGCGGAGCTTGATGGTGACGAGATCGCCTTGGTCGTACCGATCGCCGTCGGGGAGAACGTGCGGTATCCGGGCGAGGATGTCGCCAAGGGCAGCGTGGTCTTCGAGCCGTTCACGGAACTCACGCCCGCTCACATTGGGGTGCTCGCAAGCCTCGGAGTGCGGGTGGTGGCCGTCTACCCGAGCCTGCGTGTCGGCGTACTCTCGACCGGGGACGAGCTCATGGAACGCGTTGGCCCGCTCGAGCGCGGGCAGATCCACGACTCGAACCGCCATTTGCTTCTCGCACTTGCCCGGTCGGTCGGGTGCGAACCGGTGGATCTGGGGGTCGTGGGTGACGACGAGGCTGCGATCACCCAGGCGATCGAGAGCGCCGTCGGCGCCTGTGACGCCATCCTCACGTCCGGTGGTGTGAGCGTCGGAGTCGCCGACCACATGAAGAAGGTGCTCGGCCGGCTTTCGGGAGGGTCGGTTCGGTGGATGGAGGTGGCGATCCGGCCCGCCAAGCCGTTTGGATTCGCCACGCTCGCCGGCTCCGGGATGCCCGTCCTGTGCCTGCCGGGCAATCCGGTCGCTGCCATGGTCAGCTTTGAGTTGCTGGTGCGCCCGGCGCTGCGCCTTATGATGGGACATACCGTCCTTGAGCGGCCCGGGCTGCTGGCAGCCGCCGACGAGGGATTGGCCCGCCAATGTGACGGGAAGCTGCACTTGGTGCGCGTCATGGTGACCGTAGACGGTGACGGCCGCCTTCACGCGCGACCCGTGACCCGTCAGGGCTCGCACCAGCTCCGATCAATGGCACTCGCCAACGCCCTGGCTCTGCTCCCCGATGGCGAGGGTGTCGGCGCTGGCGAGCCGGTCCGCGTTCTGCTCCTGTCTCCCGACACCGTCCCGATCTCTGAACCGCTGGCATGATCGCGGTGGGCGCGGCGCCCGGCACCGGATTGGCGCGGCGGGGCCAGGCTGGTGTCGCAACCCCCGAGGGCGGCGGTGCCTACGGCAGCAACTACCGCAGCCCGGATGGCGCGGGCACCACCAGCAGCACGTTGCGATCCGCGGCGCTGCCCCGCCCCACTGGCTCCATCCTGGAGGTCCGACCCTGCCAGGCATTGGCGGCCAGCTCCCGTGACCAGCCCGCCAGCACCGCCGAATCCCCCAGCTCTCCCAATCTGGGGTCAACTGCCCCAAGGTGGTCGACCATGGCTGTACCGATCAGCAGGTCCCCCGTCAGCTCATCGAGCGCGAGCTCGACCACCCGGGCCTGCTGGGGCCAGTCGATGTGCGAAGGAGTGGTGATTTGCCACCAGCCTCCAGGCTGGGCGGGCAGACTTCGGTCAGGAGGGCTCCCTGGCGGCAGGTCGGTGGGAACGGCTCGCACGGCGCTGGTATGGGTATGCCCATTCACCCAACAGACCACGTTGGGGAAGCGCGCCAGCAACCGGGACACATCGTTCTCCAAGCGACGGGGAAGAGCATCGGGCGCGTAGCCATTGATCAGGGTCTCCAGGGGATGGTGGCTCACGAGCACGAAGAGGCGGTCGGTCACACCCGCGTGCTGGACCGCGCCCTGGGGACCCAGGTAGCGGCGGTGGCCACCCTCCAGCTCCTTTTCCAGCCAGCGGAACTGCTCCTCCGAGAGAGAGCCCTGCCAGCCGCCGGCTGGGTTCACTGTGTCGAGGACCAGGAACCGGACCACCCCGACGTCGAATCCATACCATGCACGGCCGGATGCGATCGCATCCAGATCAAAGCCGTGGCCCGCCGGTCGCGCCGTTGGAGTGCGATGGGCGGCGAGCCACTCATGGATCGTGACCAACCGCCGCCTGGGGTCGGCCGCCACCGCCAGGGTCGGGCCGTGGAGTCGCTCCCACGTGTCCGCGGACGGATCGGTCGCACTCCTGGTGATCAACGCTGTGAGGTCGGCCCCAGGGTCGGCGCCGAGCGCCTTTGCGCCGCCAACCGCGACTCCCGCCAGCCTGGGCGTGGGAGCGACCGTCCCACAGAGCAGGCCGTCGTGGTTCCCGTACACGGCGTACCACGGGACCCCGAGGCCGGTGGCGAGGAACGGCTGGCGACACGCGTCCAGGAGTTCGGGCACCTCTGGGAAGCCGAACCTGGATCGGGGCCGGTCGCCACCCCGGCCGGGAGGAGTCCCGTCCGGGTGCCAGTACCGGGGGTCATAGGCAGACCAGCTGCCCACTCCCTGATAGCTGTGAGGATCACCCGAGTCGGGATTGATCTCGCGCCCGCCCTCGAGGAGGGCTATGTAGGAACGCAGTTCGTTCTCCTGGCAGTTGTCGGTGGCGTCCCCGGTGGATAGTGCAAAGCCAATGGGGGCACCGGTCAGTGGCCCTCCCTTGAGCTGCCGCACCGTGCGTGCCATCGCCTCTACGACTTGATGCGTCAGCGCCTCCTGCGCGCGGTAGGTGCCCACCCTGCCAACCTCCGGCGCCTGGGGCGAGTCGGAGTCGCCGTAGCGGTCGAGATACTCGGCCCGGGCTGGGCTCTGGGCATCAGTGACGTGGAGGTCGGAAAGATGGACAAAGGTGACCAGAGAACGCAGCCGGGACGATGGCGCGGCTCCCCCGAGATCGGTCCGGAGCAGTAGCCGCTCACCTCGCTGCCGCTCCAGCCTCCGGTATCCGAAAGCCCCGGGCGCGCCCGGGACGATGGTCTCAGCCAGAGTGGTTCCCGGGGACTGAGCGGCTCCCTCGTACGTGGGCAAATCAAGGGTCCGCCCGTGGGGATTAGGCTGGCCGGTGGGAGTCCGCTTGGTCATACGGGCTCGGGCCGGGCAGCTGGCGTGGCAGGTTCCGCGCCCAGGATGCCGGGCGCTGCCTCGGGCCGGGACGGGGTCAGCCCCGGCGAGGTGGCCCACAGCAGGCCCGTCCCCGCACTGGAGGTGAACCCGGCCGCCTCCAGAGCCTGCCGAGCGAGGTTGAGGCCTCTTCCCACCTCGTTCGGCCCGTGGGCGTCACTGCCCGTCGAGACCGCCCGACCGCCGGCCCCCCGCCACCAGTGGATCACCTCCGGTGCGGGCCGGAGCCCGCGCTCGGGAGCCCAGCCCCGGTGGTGTTTAACCCCAGGGCGACCCCCCTCCGGGCGACCGCCTCCAACACGGCCTGGATCTCCTCTTGGTGCTCTGATGTGCGATGTCGCCGAGCGCCAGTAGCGCTTGGGGTACTCGAGATGGGCGAGAACCCCGAGCTCCACCGGGCTCCGCAGCAGGTGCATGAGCTCCGCGAGATGCCCGCGAATCAGCTCTGGCGGCGAGACCAGGCCCTCGGCCGCCGCGCGCCGGCACTCCACCAGGCCCGCACCCACCTCCACGCAGTGGACCGCGCCTGGTACGACATCGAAGTCGTCCTCTGCCAGGACGCCCTGGGCCCGATCGGGGAATCTGGGCGGCTCTTCCAGTTCCACCCCACTGAGGATGGTGAGACGGGGAAACCGCTGTTGGCAGAGCGCTGCGCACTCGAGGTGTCCGGAAATCTGCAACTCGGCTCCGCCTGCCTCCACACGATCGGCGTGGTCCGTGAAGGCGACCACCCCGAGCCCCCGGTCGAGGGCACGACGGCGACTCCCATCCATCGATCCCTGGGCGGCGTCCCAGGAGAACTCCGAGTGGAGATCGGCCTCAGGATCGGAGGGAACGCCCATCACCGGTCCGGCTCACCTGCACCTTGCTTCTCCATCACCCCTGATCCTGGGAACGGGTGAGCAGCAGAGGGGAACCACTGAGATCAAGGGCGACCCGCACGCCGGGCGCCAACTCCTCCACATCAGCCCTGAACATCGCCGCCACCACGTGTGCCCCGTCCTGGAGCACGGCTTCCACCCGGACGATGGGCCCGAGGAACGAGCGGCTGGTGACGACTGCCTCGCCGGATTCGAGTGCCCTGACCCGCACCGCTTCGGGGCGTACCAGAACGTCCACTTCGGTCCCAGGGGGTAGCGGCTCGGTGGCGGTTGGCAGCGGAAGCCGCGAGCCGGCTACCTCCACCATTCCCGCTTGGCCGATCAGCCCCCGGAGGCGGTTGACCGTACCCACGAACTCGGCCACAAAGACACTGGCGGGGGCACTGTACACGGTGGCTGGAGTGTCACACTGCAGCAGCCGTCCGCTCTCCATCACTCCCACCCGATCAGCGATCGAGAGCGCCTCCTCTTGGTCGTGGGTGACGAAGAAGGTGGTGATGCCAACCTCACGCTGGATGCGGCGGATCTCGTCGCGGAGCTGAGTTCGGACCTTGGCGTCCAGCGCCGAGAGAGGCTCGTCCAACAAGAGCACCGGGGGCTCGATGGCGAGAGCTCGGATCAACGCCACCCGCTGCTGCTGGCCCCCGGACAGCTGGTATGGGAACCTATCCGCCTGGGCGCTGAGACCCACCAGCTCCAGCAGCTCACCGGCCCGTCTCCGGCACTCCCGGCGGTCCAGCTTGCGCAGGCGCAGCCCGAAGGCCACATTCTCGGCGGCCGTCATGTTGGGAAAGAGGCTGTAGGCCTGGAAGACCATCCCCATCGACCGGCGGTGGGCTGGAACCCCCGTGATATCCACCCCATCGACGAGGATCCGACCAGTGTCGAGATGCTCCAGCCCGCCCAGCGCGCGCAGCGCCGTGGTCTTCCCGCAGCCGGACGGGCCCAGCAGCGCCACCAGCTCACCGGGACCGATCCGCAGGGAGAAGCGGTCGAGGGCCAGCACCGGCCCGAAGGAGCGGGTCAGTTCGACCATCTCCACCGGGACCCCGGAACGCGGAGCCGGTCCGGAGCCCTCTGCCAGGGTCAGCTGCCTAATCCCGCCATCCGCCACCATGGGAGCAGTCACTCCGCCCCGACCTCTTGAGGACGCCGCTTCCGCCGCCGCCACCCCGAGAGCAGCGAGATTGCCAGAAGCGCCACCCAGGTGAAAGCCAGAGCGAAGGTGGAAAGCGCCACCGCCTCCCCGGCTCGATTCTGCCCGACCTGTTCCAAGAACACGGGGAAGGTGTTGAAGGTGAGCAGACTGGCCACCACGTATTCCCCCAACACCAGGGCCAGGGTTATGAATGAGGCGCTGAGCAGCGAGCCCTGCATGTTGGGCAACAGCACCCTCCGGAGCACCTGCCCCCAACCCGCCCCCAGCGAACGTGAAGCGTCGACCAGGGTGTGAATGTCGATCGCCTGGACTCCGGAGTTCAGGATCCGGTACGAGTAGGGCACCACCAGCACCACATATTCCAGGGCCAGGATTACCGGGGTGCCCACGATCAGGTTGGGAAGCCCATGGAACGCCACCAGGATCCCCAACACCAAGACCACCGGTGGGGTGGCCAGCGGCAGCAGGGAGAGACCCTCCAGAATTCGCCGCAGCCGAGGCAACCGCAAGTTCACCCAGATCACGGTTGGCACCAGCAGCGCCAAGGTGATGGCGATGGTGCCGGCGGCGATCTCCAGGGAGAGCGCGAGGTCGGGCCAAATCTGAGGCTCCGAGAACGCCTGCTGGTACGCCTGCAGGCTGGGACGCCCCCCCACGCCCTCAAAACTGAAGAGGGCCGCTGCCAGCATCGGAATGGTGAAGTAGAGGGCAGCGACCAGGAGCACGGTTACTCCGAAGCCGCGCCCCAGCCCGAGGGCTGCCTTCCCCCGGACGGGGCCGGGGCGGACCGCCCGGGTACCGGTCAGCGCATCCATCGCGAGGCCCGGCTCTGAACAAATGCGTACGCGGAGGCGGCGACCGCCACCACCACGATCATCCCCAGCCCCAAGGCTGCCCCCAGGTTGGCCTCCGCAGGCAGCACGTTGCCGGAGACCAGGGAGCCGATCTGGATCGGCACCAGGGGGATCACCCCGTTGGTCAGCGCCGCCGCAGTGGCGTAGGCGGCGAAGGCATCGGTGAACAGCACCATCAGGCCGGCGAGGAAAGCTGGTCCCAGCACCGGAATGCCGACATGGCGCCAGAAGTCCCGTCGTCGCGCCCCCAGGCTGGCGGCGGCATCGAACCACTCCTGGCGCAATCCATCCACCGCCGGCAGCATCACCAGCACCATGAGCGGAACCAGGAAGTATATGTAGACCACGGCCAACCCGGTCAGCGAGTAGAGCGAGAAGCCCGCCTGATATGGGTTGAAGCCCAGACGAGCGAGGATTCCGGTGACGATGCCGAAGTTGCCGAGGGCCGCGATGAAGGCAAAGGCGAGTGGGATGCCCCCAGTGTTGGCCAGCACTCCCGAGCCGGTGGTCACGACCCGCCGCAGCAGGCCTCCGCCGGGGGCGGCGACCAGGGCCAACGCGATGATCAAGCCGATGATCGCAGCAACTGCCCCCGAGACGCTCGAAAGCTCCAGGCTGGTGAGGTAGGACTGCAGGTAGACTCCCTGCACCGAGGCTGCCAGATTGGCCAGGGTGAACTGGCCGTGGTTGTTGAGAAAGGCGTCCACCACCACCGATCCCGCTGGAACGATCAGAAACACCGTGAGGTAGGCGACGAACGGCAGCACTCCGAGGGTGGCCTGGTGCGCCCGCCAGCGGTCGCGCAGCCGTCGACCCCCGTGCTCGTCAGCGACGGCGAGCACGGGGCCGGGCGCTAGAGAATCCACTTGCTGGACCTGCCCTACAGCTTGGTTGACCCTGGGCTCACCCTACCGATGGCCAGCCCTTGAGCACCAGCTGTTCGGCAGCGGCCGCCTCGGACGCGGTGGGGAACTCCGGGGTGCCGGACACCGACGGAACGGCGGCCAGATAGGTCTTGTTCACGGTGTGATCCTTGATCATGCTGGGCAGCAGGACGGGCAGGGCGTAACCCTGGAGCCAGAGGTTCTGGCCCGCGGGTGAATAGAGGAACTCCTCCCACAGCCGAGCCGCGGCAGGGTGGGGAGCGGACTTGCTGATCGCCTGAGCGTAGTAAGCGGCGTAGTGGGCGCTGCTGGGGATCAAGACCTTCCAGTCCACGCGTCCCTTCAGCGCTTGGGCGTACGCCGCGTTCAGATACGACCAGTCGATGGAGGCCCGCACCTGGCCACTGGCAATGGTCGCAGCCGTGGAGAACACCGGCACGTAGTTGCCCTTCTGAGCCAGCTCCTTGAAGAACTGGATCCCGGGGGCGATGTTGCTGAACGAGCCGCCATTGGCAAGCGCGGCGGCGAAAACGCCGGCGAAGGCAGCCCCCGAATCGGTCGGGTCGCCGTCGAGCCCCACCCCTCCGTGGAATTGCGACTGGAGCAAGTCCTGAAATGTCTGCGGCGGCTGGTGGATCAGCGCGGCGTTGTAGCCGATGGAGATGTAGCCGCCGTAGTCGTAATACCAGGTTCCGTTGCTCGCCTTTTCCGCGGCGGGGATCTGGCTCCAGCTCGCCACCCGGTAGGGAGCCAGCAGACCCTGCTGCTGGGCTTCAACGGCGAATTGAGGGGCGACATCAATCACATCGGGTTCACGGCTGGTCCCCTGCAGCTGCTTGAGCGAGCTGACCTCCTGCGCGCTCGACCCCTCGGGGTTCTCGCTGACGATCTTGATTCCGTACTTCTTGGTGAAGGCCGCCTCGATCGCTCCATAGTTGGCCCAGTTCGGGGGCAGGGCGATGACTGTCAGCGTCCCCTCCGACTTGGCCGCCTTGACCAGCGCGGCCATGCCGCCCCCGGCCTGTGCCGAGGTCACGGTCGCCCAGTCCAAGTGACCTGACTTGGACGCGGTGGCGGCCACGGTGCCGCAACCGGCCATCGTTGCGGCAATCGTGGCCGCCCCTCCAGCCGCCATCAACATACGACGCATCAACATCACAGTCGCTCCTCCCTTTGTGATCGTCCCGTCTGAGCAGACCGGCAGGGGCTGCGTCCGGCCCCTCCAGGACGCCTGGCCCTGAACCTACCGGGCCCTTCTTAAGGGACTGTTATCGACTTGTTATGGACTGCTTAAGCCGCGATCCGGACGCGCACTGCCAAGGGCTGAGTCGGCCCACCACTGTGAATTCGGCTCGGGTCCACGTTCTTCCCGTCGGCCGAGGCATACGTCAACGGGACGCGAGCCGCCCGGCGGCAAGGACGAGCGTCTCTCCTGGGGGAATGGCGGGGGGAGCGGGGGTCGAGGGCGGCGTCTGGAGTCAGCGATGGGCGCCGACCAGGGGAGGACTCAAGCGGCGGCGCCCAGCGCCCAGGGGCTGCGAAGGCGAGATCTGGTCCAGGATCGGCCAATTCACTGGCGGGATCCGGGATCTGGGCGAGCGAGCGGAACGCTCTTAACTCGGTCCTAACCTCCGCCCCCGAAGATCTGGCGTGCGGATGACTGGCATTTCGAGGCGGAGCGCTATCGACGACACGGGCCCCCTCCGCGCGCTTCGGGTGACCCGGGACGCCTCCGTGACTGCTGCCGTCACCCCTCACCATTCGAGATGACCGATGGCCGCGTACCGAGATCCTCCTCAGGGGGCGGTGCTCTCTCACTGGGGACCTTGGAAGCAGGTGGTGGAGGCGAGGCCGCTCCAGGGCAGCGCTTGCAGGTCCGGGACGTCGAGCTCGACCTTGCCGCCAGGCTGCTGCGGGTCCGGGGACAGCCCATGGCGCTATCGCCCAGAGAGCTGGCGGTGCTCCAGGTGCTCATGGAGCACGCCGGCCGCATAGTCTCCCGGACGGTGCTCGGGCAGCTGTTCAGCGGAGCCGAATCCGGCCCGTCCCGGAGCCTGAAGGTTCACATGTGCTGGCTGCGGGCCAAGATCGAGGAGGATCCCGCCCACCCGACCCATATCCGCACAGTCCGGGGCTACGGCTACGTCTTCGACTCAGCCCCGGTTCTTCCTGTCGCCCACCGTTCGACCGGGCCGGTCGACTCAGCCCGGCCCCCGCACGGGCCCGCCGTGTCCCCGGCGCCGTTGGGGCCACTCTCGCCCTGGCTTGAGCAGGTTCCATGCCGCCCGGACAGCCCCCGACCGGGACCGCTGCCCTGACCAGAAGTTCCCCGCCGGCACGAGTTCGAAGCGAAATCCAGAGCTGTTGGCATCGTGACGGCGGGACGCAGTGGCGCGAGTTCGGATCGGCGTCTCTTGGCGGGCGGAGCCAAGCGTCAGTGTGCGACGCGCCCGGCAAGGTCCGGGGGACGTCCAGGAGGTCCCACGAGATCAGGGTCACTCCCTGGAGGGCCAGGAATGACTACAGCAACTCCCCGCCTGGGTCAGGAGGTCTGGAAGCAATTGGGGTTGTGATCGCAGTTGCCCCAGCTGGGACAGCGACCGGGGCAAACTGACGCCCGCTGAGATCTTCTGGCCGGGCCGCCCGGCGTCGAGGTTCGCGACCAGACTGCGAGACGTCTCTTAACTAATCCCTAACCAGGCGGCCAGAACATGGGGCAGTTGGATGTCGGGTACCTGGGGAGGGCCTTTATGGAGCACTGAGCGAGGCTGGGGAGGGGGCGGCCAGACGGTCGCGGCTTTGGCTCCAGCAACTTTTCGCGGCGACTTCATTTTCTTGTCAGCGCGCGGGGTTCACCGCGCTCAGCTATATGAGGAGTCTTGATGCCAGTCGGCAGTGACAGTTCGAACAGCGCCCAAGCGCTCTACGGAAAGATGGACAACGCACCGCTGAACTCCAAGCATTGGTACACCGTCCTGACCGCGGGAATGGGGTTCTTCACCGATGCCTACGACCTTTTCATCATCGGCACCGTCACCGCGATCCTCACTCCGATCTTCCATCTGTCTCTCGCCGAACTTTCCTTGCTCAACTCGATCTCCCTGCTCGCTTCAGTCATCGGAGCTTTGTTGTTCGGGCGCCTGATGGATGTCTTTGGGCGGAAGGCGATCTACGGCACGGAGATGGCTCTGTTGGTGATAGGCGCAGTCGCATCAGCCTTCACCGGTGACTTTCTGGCCCTCTTCCTTTGCCGGATCGTGGTGGGGATTGGAGTGGGGGGTGACTACGCGACTTCGGCTGTGATCACCTCCGAGTACTCCAACCGCCCCAACCGCGGACGGCTGGTGGGCACTGTCTTCGCGATGCAGGGATTCGGGCTCCTCGCGGGTCCGCTATTCGCCTCTTTGCTGCTTGGCACCGGGGTGCCGGCGGGGATCGCATGGCGGCTAATGCTGGCCTTTGGGGCGGTCCCAGCTGTCTCGGTGATCTACCTGCGCCGGAGGATCAAGGAGACCCCCCGGTACAGCCTGGCGATCAAGGGTGATCTGGCGGCCACCGCCGACGCCGTTCAGTGGACCACTGGCCAGTCGGTGGCGGTCCAACCTGAGGTGACTGGTGCCAATCTCAAGGGCCGTGGACTGTCGATCACCAGTCCCGTCTTCGTCAAGAGGTTGATCGGGACAGCCGGCACTTGGATGCTGATGGACATCGCCTTCTACGGCAACGGGGTTTCCTCTCAGATCATCTTGAAGGCGCTCTTCGGCAAGGCCTCGTTGCTGCACAACACAATCGTGGCTGCGATCATCTTCGCGGTCTTCGCGGTGCCCGGCTACTGGGCCGCCGTGTGGCTGATGGACAAGATCGGGAGGAAGCGCATCCAGTGGCAGGGATTCGCGATGATGGCGGTGGGCTACGGCCTGATCTGGGTGGCTCCTGGAATTGTCAAGATTCCAGTCCTGTTCTTGGTCATCTATGGCCTGACCTACTTCTTCATCGAGTTCGGGCCCAATGAGACGACTTTCGTGTACCCTTCCGAGATTTTCCCAACTGTCTTCCGGGGGTTCGCGGACGGGATCTCCGCTGCTGGGGGCAAGACTGGGGCGTTTGTGGCTGCCCTGCTCATGCCCAGTGCGGTCAAGTACCTGGGACTGCCAGGGAGTCTGGGTATCCTCGCCGGGGTGGCGGTGGTTGGGGTGGCGCTGACCCTCTGGGCGCTGCCGGAGCCGATGGGCAGGACACTCGAGGAGGCTTCGATGGAGGATTACACCTCCGCGGCGGCCCCTGCCCCCGCGACGAGCTGAGTCGGATCCAAGAAGGGGCGAGCCCGGTCGGGGCTCGCCCCTTCCTTACCGCGGCTTGAGGGTCCCGGTTGGGAAGTCGCTGAAAGTCCGTGGCCGAGCAGGACAAGGGTTGGCGCCCGGCCGGGGAGCAGCGACCCGGCAGTGCGCGTCAGGTGGGGATGCCCCGGGCATCCGGCCCCCATGAGGCGCCACAAGGTCAGTCTCATGGCGCCCGGCGCTGCCCCGGTTGCGGCGGCGTCTGGCCAAACTCTTGCTCGGGGGCTCGGTCCAAACGGCGACGAGCCTGTCCCCTTCGACGAGCTCCTCGCCAGCTGGTGCGAAGGCTCCCGCAGCGTATGATCCAAGGCGGAATCCTCCCGAGTTTCCATGCCGAGTGGGACATCCTCGGAAAGCCCGAGGCCACTCCGTTTCGGGCGTCAACGAGGTGCAGATGTCGGGTCCTCTCGAGGGCGTTGGGGTGGTGAGCCTTGCCGTGAACCTCCCCGGACCGGTCGCCGCCGCGAGGCTCGCGGGGCTGGGGGCGGCCGTGGTCAAGGTGGAGCCGCCGTCGGGCGACCCGCTCGGCGGCGTCGCCCCCGACTGGTATGGCGAGCTGGCCCGCGGCCAGGACATCATGGTCATCGACCTCAAGGACGAGGTCGGGAGACGCCGGCTCGATGCCCTGCTCGCGGACGCCGACCTGCTCCTGACTTCATCGCGTCCCTCGGCGCTGGACCGGCTCGGGCTGGCCTGGCCACACCTGACGCGGCGCTTCCCCCAGCTGTGCCAGGTCGCGATCGTCGGGCACGCGGCTCCCGATCAGGATCGTCCCGGCCACGATCTGACCTATCAGGCGTCGTCGGGGCTCCTGCCCACCCCGGCGGTGCCCCGCGTCCCGCTGGCTGATCTCGCCGGTGCCGAGCGGGCTGTCACCGAGGGGCTGGCGGCACTGGTCCACCGGGCCGCCACCGGAGCCTCGTCGTACTGCGAGGTCGCCCTGGCCGACGTCTGCGACCACTTCGCGGAACCGGTCCGCCGCGGCCTGACCACCCCCGACGGTTTGCTCGGAGGGGGATCGCCCGGCTACGGGGTCTACGCGGCGAGCACCGGTCACGTTGCCCTGGCGGCGCTCGAGCCGCACTTCTGGCGCCGGCTGCTCACGCTCCTCGAGGCCGATGGCAGCCGGGAGTCACTCGCGTCAGCCTTCATGGGACGTACCGCCCTCGAGTGGGAGGAGTGGGCCCGAGCCCACGACCTGCCCCTGGTGGCGGTCCGGCCCCCTCCCCCCACGGCCAGCTGAGAAGGAGGTTCCCGTGCCCACCATCGGAAGCACATTGAGCATGAGCGCCGGGCGCTGCCCCTCCCGGACGGCTCTCGTATTCGGTGCCCGCAGCTACACCTACCGCGAGCTCGACTCGACGGTGAACCGGACTGCCCGCGCCCTGGCCGCTCAGGGACTGGGCCCGGGCGACCGGATGCTGCTGATGTCCGGCAACAGCGACGGCTACGTCATCGCCCTGTACGCCGCGATGAGGCTCGGCGTGATCGTCGTACCGGTCAATCCCCGGTCGGCGGCCCCTGAGTTGCAGTACCTGCTGGAGGACTCCGAGGCCTCCTTGCTGGTGTTCGGCCCAGAGGTCGAGCGGGCGGTGCGGCGCCGCGACGCGATGCCGAGCCTGAGCCTGCGCACTCCTCCGATCGCTCTCGGCCGTGTCGAGGGGTACTCCTCGCTCTTCGAAGCGGCCGAGGGGCTCAGTGACGAGGCTCTGGAGGTGGAGGTCGACGAGGCCGACGACGCCGTGATCCTCTACACGTCGGGCACCACCGGTCGGCCCAAGGGCGCGCTGTTCGATCACCACCGCATCCTGTGGGTGGGCCTGAACACCAGCATCATCCTCCGCACCCGCGACGGGGATCGCATCCTGCACGTGGCGCCGATGTACCACTCTGCCGAGCTGTCGATGTTGGTCGTGGGCGGCACCCTGGTCTCCGCCACGCATGTGGTCCTGCCGGGCTTCGAACCCGAGGCCGTGCTCGAGGCCATGGAGCGGGAGAGGATCAACGTGTTCTTCGGGGTCCCCACCATGTACCAGATGCTGTTGAGGAGTCCGAGCCTGGCCCAGCGGGACCTGTCGTCGTGGCGCGTGGGCCTGTTCGGCGCTGCCCCGATGCCCGCCGCCACGGTGCAGTCGCTGGTGGAGGCGCTGCCCGGCGTCGACTTGGTCCAGGCCTGTGGGCAGACAGAGGGAGGGCCGGGAGGCATCTACTGCGCCCCCGAGGAGGTCCGGGCCAGGCCCGACGCCAGCGGACGCCTCGCCCTGCCGAACACGGAGGTGCGGATCGTCGACACCGCCGGCCGCGACGTCGTGCCCGGCGTCGTCGGCGAGATGATCATGCGCGGTGAGACGATGATGAAGGGCTACTGGCGCCAGCCCGACGCCACCGCCGAGGCGGTCCGCGACGGGTGGGTGCACACCGGTGACCTCGCTCGCATCGACGCCGACCGCTACATCACCCTCGTCGACCGGCTCAAGGACCTGATCATCACCGGCGGTCGCAATGTCTACTCGGTGGAGGTGGAGAACGCATTGGCCGAGCACCCGGGCGTTCTCGATGTGGCCATCATATCCAGGCCGTCCGAGGACTTCGGCGAGACCATCGTCGCCGTGGTGACCCCCGCGCCGGGCGCCACGGTCACCCTGGAGGACCTGCGCGCGTTCGCCGCTGAACGCATCGCTGACTACAAGCTGCCCCGTGATCTCATCATCCGCGAGATCCCCCGCAACCCCTCGGGTAAGATCCTCAAGCATGTGCTGAGGGCGGAGCTCGGGGACCCGGCCCCAGTTCAGCCATGAAGGAGTGACTGTGATGGGTCGCCGGTGCGGACGGCTTGGAGACCACCCACGTCACCTCCCACGACGGGGTGGAGACCATCGAGTTTCACCGGCCCACACCCACGACGAGCGCCTGGGGGCCGACCGGTCGCAGCCGGTCGTGGTGTCCACCGGGTCGGGTGGCGCCTTCCGGGCCGGCCCCGATCTGGACAGGCTCCCCCCCGGCAAGAGACTTCCTCGACTTTGTTCGATCGAAGAACCGGGTGCCCCCGGCGATCGATGCGCCGCCGCAGCCGGTGATCGCCCAGGTGGACGGGGCGGCCATCGGCTGCGGCGGCAACCTCGGCCCCGGCGGCGACCTGCAGTGGCTGCGACCACCGCACGGTTCCGGCAGGCCCTCCCGCGAATGGGTCGCTCGGTCGACCTCGGCGGCAGCCGGACCCTGCCGCGACCGGTCGGACCGCAGCGGGCTGAGGAGCTCCTCCTTCCCGGCGGCGAGCTGCCCGGCGAGGGGCTCCGCCCGGCAGGTCTGGTCAGCCGGGCCCTCAGCCCTGAAGAGCTCGACCGGGTCGCGCGCAAACTCGCCAGATGGGTCGCAGGGGGCCCAACGATCGTCGATGCGGGGGCCAACCGCCTCCTCGAGGGGTCATCGTACGGGGCGCTGACCCAAGCCCTCGACCGGGAGTCGATCGCTCAGTCCCTGAACATCACCGAGCCAGACTCGGCCGAAGGTGTGACCGACTTCAGCTGGCGTCGGGAGCCGGTCTGCCACTGACGCACCCAGAACATCACGGCCGAGACCCACAGGAGGCGCAACTGCCATGACCACCAGGGAACCCGTCATCATCGACGCGGTCCGCACGCCGGTCGGCAAGCGCGGAGGACAGCTCAAGGACTGGCATCCGACCGACCTTCTGGCGCAGACCCTGGCGACCCTGGTCGAGCGCACGGACCTCGACCCGGAGCGCCTCGACGACCTCATCGCCGGCTGCGCTCTGCAGCGGGACGAGCAGGCGGGCAACATCGCCCGCAACGCCCTGCTCGGCGCCGGGCTCCCGGAGTCCCTGCCGGCGACGACCATCGACCGCCAGTGCGGATCGGGGCAGCAGGCCGTCCACTTCGCTGCTCAGGGCGTGGTCAGTGGCGCATACGAGTTCGCCATCGGATGTGGCGTCGAGTCGATGTCCCGCGTCGACCTCGGGCCGCTGTTCGTTCCGGGTGGACCGCCGGGGGAGTGGTACGGGGAGCGCTCACTGGCCCGGTATCACGGCGGACTGTTGGCCCAGGGCCCGTCGGCCGAGCTGGTGGTCAGCAAGTGGGGGTTGACCCGCGAGGAGCTGGATGCGTTCAGCGTCGAGAGCCACCGGCGAGCTGCCGCCGCCACGGAAACTGGTTTCTTCAGCGCCCAGCTGGTGCCGGTGGAGGTGACGGGGCCCGGTGGTGGCAAGGTGCGGATGACTCGGGACGAGGGCATCCGCTACTCGCCCGACCCGGCGCGGATGGCCCAGTTGGCACCCGTGTTCGCCCCTGACGGCACCATCACCGCGGGCAACGCCTCTCAGATGAGCGATGGCGCGGCCGCTCTCTTGGTCGGCGACCGGGCAGTGGCCGAGATGGCTGGGCTGCGCCCGCGGGCCCGCATCGTGGCCATGGCGGTCGCCGCCGCCGACCCGATCCTGCAGTTCACCGCGATCCTCCCGGCGACCCGCAAGGTGCTCGCCAGGGCCGGACTCGAGATCGAAGCCATCGACCGGGTCGAGGTCAACGAGGCGTTCGCCTGCGTGCCTCTGATCTGGCAGAGGGAGTTCGGGGTCGGCGGCGACCGGCTCAACGTCAACGGCGGGTCGATCGCGATTGGACATCCCCTGGGGTCCACCGGCGCGCGCCTGCTCACGGACCTGCTGTGCGAACTCGAGCGGTCGGGCAGCCGCTATGGCCTGCTGACGATCTGTGAAGGCGGCGGCATGGCCAACGCGACCATCATCGAACGACTTTCCTGAGGAGGGGAAGGATGGATATCAAGGATCGCAGCTTTCTCGTCACCGGCGGCGCATCCGGTCTGGGCGCCGCGACGGCCCGAGCGCTCCTCGACCGGGGGGCGCGGGTGGTCGTAGCGGACATCGCTGGTGAGGCACCCACCGGAGCCGTGTTCGTGCAGGCCGACGTCACCGACGAGGCCCAGGTGGCCGCCGCCGTGGGCGTGGCCGCCGGCCAGACCGGCGGGCTGGCCGGCGTGGTCAACTGCGCCGGGACTGCCATTGCCGAGAAGGTCCTGGGCAAGCAGGGGCCGCATGCCCTGGCGCACTTCGCGCGGGTCGTCAACATCAATCTGGTCGGCACCTTCAACGTCATGCGGCTCGCGGCAGAAGCCATGTCGAGCAACGAGCCGGGTCCCGACGGGGAGCGTGGGGTGGTGATCAACACCGCCTCGGTGGCGGCCTACGAGGGGCAGATCGGGCAGGTGGCCTACTCCGCGTCCAAGGGCGGCGTGGTGTCGATGACCCTGCCGGTGGCGCGTGAGCTGGCTCGCCACGGAATCCGAGTCGTCGCCATCGCCCCAGGACTGTTCGATACCCCAATGCTCGGGCTGCTCCCGGAGGAGGCACGTCAGTCTCTGGGCAGCCAGGTGCCTTTCCCGTCCCGGCTCGGACGGCCCGAGGAGTACGCCGCCTTAGCGGTGCACATCCTCGAGAACACCATGCTCAACGGTGAGGTCATCCGGCTTGACGGCTGCCTGCGCATGGCGGCGAGGTGACGGCCGTGAAGAGCCAGACGAACGCCACCCGCCCGGTGGTGCAGGGATGCCCTTCGACCATGGGTGACGACTACCAGCTCAACACCACGACCCTGATCCGGCACGCGGCCCGCACCAACCCGGAACAGGAGATCGTCTACCGCACCCCTGATGGCGGCTGGGGCCGGTACACCTACCGCGAGTGCTACGGGCGGGCTAGCCGGGCCGCCAACGCCCTGCGCGGTCTCGGCGTCCAGCCGGGAGACCGCGTGGGCATCCTCGACTGGAACAGCCGCCGTCACTTCGAGCTCTACTGGGCGATCCCCGGGGTCGCCGCGGTCATGCTCCAGATGAACCTGCGGCTCGGTCCGGAGGATCTGGGCTACGTCGTCCAGCACAGCCAGGTATCCTTCATCGCCGTCGACGAGACGCTGCTACCGGTGGCCGAGGCCATCGGGGCGCAGGCCTCAGGGGTGAAGGGCTGGCTGGTGATGACCGACAAGCCCCTCTCGGAGATCAGTACGACCTTGTCGCCCATCTACCACTACGAGGACCTCCTCGCCGCTGAGCCGGACTCCATCGACTGGCCGGTCGTCGACGAACGGTCCGCCTACAGCGCCTGCTACACAACCGGGACCACGGGGCGTCCCAAGGGCGTCTACTACTCGCACCGCGCCATCTACCTGCACTCGTTGGCGCTGGTGGCGACCATCGGGATGACCCTCGACGACTGCACCATGCTGATCACACCGATGTTCCACGGTCAGGGCTGGGGGCTTCCGCAGGCGGCCATTCTCATGGCCAACAAGATCGTGCTGCCGGGCCGGTACGTGGCCGAGGACACAGCCCCTCTCACAGAGGCGATGATCGCGGAAGGGGTCACCGTCGCCAATGGCGCCCCCGCGATCTTCCAGCCGCTGCTGCACCACATCCAGGAGCGAGCGGACAAGCCGGACTTCAGCCGGGTGAGGCTGTTGTCCGGTGCGACCGAGCCGCCGCTGTCGATGATGCGCGGTTTCCATGACCTCACCGGGGCCGAGGTGCTGCACGCGTATGGCGCCACCGAGACCACCCCTTTGGTAACGGTGAACCGGCTCAAGCCCGGGCTCAAGACGCGGCTGGACGAGCGGGCGCGCTGGGAGCTCAAGCGCAAGCAGGGCCTGCCCATCACTGGGATCGACATCATGCTCCTGGGGCCGGGCGGGGAGCGGCTGCCCCACGACGGGAGAGCCGTCGGCGAGATCTGCGTCCGGGGCCCCTGGATCGCGACCAGCTACCACGACATGCCGGAGGCGGACGAGCGGTTCGTCGACGGCTACTGGCGGTCCGGGGACGTGGGCGCGATCGACACCAACGGCTACCTCAAGGTCACCGACCGGATCAAGGACGTGATCAAGAGTGGTGGGGAGTGGATCTCGTCGATCGACATGGAGAATGCCATCGTGTCCTACCCCGGTGTCCTCGAAGCGGCAGTGGTCGGGGTCCCGCACCCCAAGTGGCAGGAGCGTCCCCTGGCGTTGGTCGTACTCGCACCGGGCCACGACGTGACCGCCGCCGACATCCGCCAGCACCTGTCGGCCGGCTTCGCCCAGTGGCAGCTGCCGGAGATGGTGATCTTCACAGACTCGATCCCCAAGACCAGTGTCGGCAAGATCGACAAGAAGGTCATCCGGGCCGCTCACGTGAACGCGTACACCCAGGGGAGTGGCGATGATTGACAGGGCCCTCGTGACCAGTGAGGTGCGAGGATTCGTGGCCCTCCTCACGCTCACCCGGCCGGAGGCGTTGAACGCGCTGAGCCGAGATCTGGTGGAGCAGCTCGCGGATGCGCTCGCTGGGGCCGACCTCGACGAAGGCATCAGAGCAGTCGTGATCACCGGCTGGGAACGGGCCTTCTGGGTCGGAGCCGACATCAAGGAGCTCAGCGGGCTGATGAATGCCCGCCTCCCCGACAGGGACGGGTTTGGCCGACGGCTCTTCGACGGCTGGAGCCGCTGCCCAAGCCCGTGGTCGCCGCGGTCCGCGGTCTCGCTCTGGGAGGCGGGTGCGAGCTGGCTCTCGCCTGTGATGTCGTAGTGGCGGCGGAGTCCGCCACTTTCGGGGTCCCTGAGGTCGTCATCGGGGCCCTCCCGGGCGCGGGCGGGACTGAGCGCCTGGGGCACGCGCTCGGCCAGGCGAAGGCCATGCAGCCGCTCCTGACCGGGGAGCCGATCTCCGCGCAGGAGGCCTGGGGGGGAGGGCTGGTTGCTCGGGCGGCCTCCCACGACGAGGGCGTGTCGACTGCGCTCGGAGCCGTCGAGAGGATCGCAGCCAACGCGCCGCAGGCGGTGCAGATGGCCAGGGCCGCGGCCAACCGGGCCCATGAGACCTCTCTGCGGCGGGGGCGCGAGTATGAACGGCGGAACTTCCACCTGCTGCTGGGCACCTCGGACATGCGCGAGGGCGTCGCCGCGGGCAGCGAGAAGCGAAAGCCGGTCTTCACCGGACATTGACCCAGGGGAATCTCATGCAGTCAAACGCATACCGCTCTTTGTGGATGACGGAGGAGCTCGACGAGGTCAGGCAGTTGGCGAGAACCTTTCTCGCCAAGAGATCCGTGCCGTACCAGGAGAAGTGGGCCGCGCAGCGGGCCGTGGACCGGGAGTTCTGGAACGCCGCGGGCGAGGCTGGCCTGCTCTGCATCAGCGTGCCCGAGGAGTACGGCGGCGGCGGCGGAACCTTCGCCCACGAAGCCGTGGTGATCGAGGAGCAGGCCCGGGTCGCCGATGACGCCTGGGCCTACAGCGTCCACAGCACGATCGTCGCCCACTACGTCCTCACCCACGGAACTGAGGAGCAGAAGCGCCGCTGGCTCCCCGGCATGGCGAGCGGTGAGCTGGTGGGCGCCATTGCGATGACCGAGCCGGACACCGGCTCCGATCTCCAGAGCGTCCGTACGGCCGCCCGCCGCGACGGCGGCGACTACGTCATCAACGGCGCCAAGACCTTCATCTCGAACGGTACCCACTGCGACCTGCTGATCATCGTCGCGCGCACCGGCTCCGAGCCCGGGGGCCATGGTCTGTCTTTGATCGTCGCGGAGACCAGGGACCTCCCGGGGTTCGAGCGCGGCCGGGTCCTGGAGAAGATTGGCATGAAGGGGCAGGATACCCGCGAGCTCGCGTTCGTCGACATGCGGGTCCCGGTCGCCAACCTGCTGGGCGGCATCGAAGGCCAGGGATTCGGCCAGCTGATGTCGCAGATGCCCCAGGAACGCCTGGCGATCGCGGTGTCGGCGGTGGGGATCACGGAGGCGGCCACCTCCCAAGCCGTCCAGTACGCAAAGACCCGGACCGCCTTCGGACAGGACCTCATGCAGTTCCAGAACACCCGGTTCGTCTTGGCCGAATGCAAGACCGAAGCGCTGGCGGCCCGGACGCTGCTGGACCATTGCATCTCGCTACACCTCGAGGGCAAGCTGGATGCGGCGACAGCGTCGATGGCGAAGTACTGGTGCACCCAGAAGCAGTGCGAGATTGTCGACAAGTGCCTGCAGATCTTCGGTGGCTACGGTTACATGCTGGAGTACCCGATCGCCCGGATGTATGCCGCTGCCAGGGTACAGAAGATCTACGGCGGCACCAACGAGATCATGAAGGAGCTGATCGCGAGGTCGCTGTGACTTCTCGACCCCGGGCCACCCGGGACTGTCGAGGTCGAGATCTGCTTCCGCCATGCCAGCCCAGACGAGATGGAGGCCGGGTGGGACCCTGGGCCGACACGCCTTTGGCGACTCGGGCACCTCTGTGCGGAAATGCCAGCCTAGGCCCAATACCAGTAACTTAGACCCTAAAGCTGGTATAATGGGTGGGTGCCACGGGTAGGACAGCCGAAGCCTGAGGACGGTCGGAGGTTGCGCGACCGGATCGCCCTGGGAGTGTTGACAGCAACCTATCCCCAGGACTTGGTGGACAAGGCGATCGAGAACACTGGGAAGCGCGAGTTGCGCTACCGGCTGTTGCCGGCACGGATGGTTGTCTACTACGTGCTGGCGATGACTCTGTTTCGAGAAGCAGGCTATGAGGAGGTGCTGCGGGAGCTCACCGAAGGTCTGCTTGGGCGGGCCCGGAATGCGCTGCAGCGGCCGAGTTCGGTGGCGATCTCGAAGGCGCGAGCGCGGCTGGGATCGGCGCCGCTGCAAGCCCTGTTCACAGCCGCATGCGTGCCGCTGGCGCAGCTGGACAGCCGGGGCGCGTTCTATCGGGGGTGGCGGGTGGTCTCCATGGATGGCACCACGCTCGACACCGCCGACACGGCTGACAATGCCCAGACATTCGGACGGCCCGGTTCCAGTCGGGGGGAGTCGGCATTCCCGCAGTTGCGCATCGTGGCGCTGGCGGAGTCCGGCACCAAAGCCATATTCGCAGCCGCGATGGGAGCCTACGGGACTGGCGAGCCGACTCTGGCGCGCCAGCTGGTAGCGGCGATCGACCCGGGGATGCTGATCCTGGCGGATCGAGGATTCACCGCTCACCCGCTCTTTTCGGCCATGGCAGGGACCGGAGCGCAGCTATGCTGGCGCGCCAAGGCCAATGCCGTCCTGCCGGTGCTGGAGCGCTATCCCGATGGTTCGTTTCGCTCCGAGTTGGTGGCATCACCCGACAAGCGCAGCCGTAAAGACGTCCTCGTAGTGCGGGTCATCGAGTACACCATCGAGGACCCGGGTCGGCCCCAGGCGGAGTCTGCCTACCGATTGGTGACCACCATCCTGGATCCCAAACTGGCACCTGCGCCCGAGCTGGCCGCACTCTACTCGGAGCGTTGGGAGTTCGAGTCGGCACTGGATGAGCTCAAGACTCACCAGCGCGGCCCCCGGGTGGTGCTGCGCTCCAAGACCTCCGATGGGGTCTACCAGGAGGCGTGGGGCATGCTCTGCGTCCACTACGCGATTCGAGCGCTGCTCTGCCAGGCCGCTCACGACAGCGACATCGACCCTGACCGGGTGAGTTTCACCCGTACCCTGCGCGCCGCCCGCCGCAGCATTCGCCGCTCCGTGGGCGACAAGGTCAGCCTCGCCGCGGCTATCCTCCATGCCACCCAGGAGATCCTCGAAGAACTGCTGCCCCGGCGCCGCCTCCGCGCCAATCCCCGCGTCGTGCGCCGCAAGATGACCAGCTTCGCGGTCAAGCGCCCAGAGCATCGCCAATGGCCCCAGCCCACCTTGCCGACTCCGGCGGCCATCAGGATCCTCTCGCCACCCTAAGTTACTGGTATTG